>JAKEFK010000232.1 GCA_022616075.1 bacterium | reverse complement strand
CTTGCGATTTCGGCAATGGTGGTTTTATGCCGTGAATTGCGAATGAACCACAAAATACGAATCTCTTTTTTGCTCAGTTTTAGCATGATCCTTACAGCCGAGAACGCAGAGATCGCAGAGAAAAAACTAAGAATTCTTGTCCACTCCTGCGTTCTCCGCGACCTCTGCGGTAAACCAGAAAAACCGGATATTGTAGCACACGTTTTGACAGCGACGGTTCCGATATGCGACAGCCGTATCAAAAAAATATTGACAAGGATCAGGAAAGCTGGTATTCATATGGTGCAGTTTTGTTGCAAAGTGATGAAAATCATCTTCCGAACTCGCTATCCTGTTCCTTTTCGTCGGATGATTCTGATCCTCATTCTCTCACTATCCAGCGCTTATTCCTACCTGCATCTAACACAAAGTAAAGAACAGCAACAACTTAACACCGGTTTAATGAGCATTTCTCCCATTGTGCCGGACTTTAGTTTCATCCAACAACCTCCATCACTTACGACAAAAGAACTGGAAATAGATCGACACGAAACGTTCACAGAAGTGATGCAATCCCACGGATATGATTCGGAAACGATCCAGCAGATTTACGAGAGCGCAAAGGATATCTACAACCTCGGGAGGATTCAAGCGGGCAAAGTGATCACTGTAATTTCATCCGATGAGCAGGACTTTCAACGTCTCGAATACGCGATCGATCCTCTTCAAACTCTCGTCGTCAGCAAAGTCGAAGGCTTGATTAAAGCCGAGCTCTTACTCAGAAATGTTGAGACGCGTGTAGAAGAAAGGGGCGGTTATATTTATGGCTCACTGTATGCTTCTCTGGCGCGGATCGGCGAAAAAGATGAACTCGTGATCAATTTTGCGGATATTTTCGAATGGGATATCGACTTTTTTAAAGATTTGAAAGAAGGGGACTCTTTCAAAATTATATTCGAGCGAAAATATGTGGACGGAGAACCGCTGGGCTATGGAAGTATATTGGCCGCCGAGCTGACGAACAAAGGAAAAACTTACCAGGCGATCGGATATCGCAGAAATGGCAAGCTGGAGTACTTCTCGCCGGATGGAAAAGCGTTGAAAAAAGCATTCCTCGCGGCGCCCCTAAAGTTCTCCCGGATCAGCGCCGGTTTTTCGCGCAACCGATTTCACCCGATTCTTAAGAGAAGTCGTCCACATTACGGCATTGACTATGCAGCGCCGATCGGCACGCCTGTTCGCGCCATCGGAAACGGAAAAGTGACGCTTGCAGGATGGGCCGGGGGCGCTGGGAAAACGGTCAAGATTCAGCATGACAGGGAAATTGCAACCGTTTACTGCCACCTTTCAAGATTCGCAAGTGGCGTTCGTCCCGGCGCTTCAGTGTCGCAAGGTCAGGTAATCGGCTATGTAGGAACAACCGGACTTTCCACGGGACCACACCTGGATTTCCGCTACCTGAAAAACGGAAAGTACATAAACTTCCTGAGTATCAAATCACCGCAAGCAGCACCGCTTTCCAAAACAGAAGTATCACAGTTCCAGATTGTTTCCGCGGACATTATTCAGCAGTTGTCTGGCGTGAGATTCGATGAATCAACCAGAATCGCATCCGTAACCGCGACAGCCTCTAACTTCCGCGTTCTATAACTTCCACCAAATCACCAAGGCGCTCGAGCAAATAATCTGGCTGAATTTCCCGCAATTCTTCTTTACTATGACCACCCGTTGCTATGAGGGCAAGGCGGACGCCGGCATTCTTCGCGGTTTCGGAATCTAGCGTCATATCTCCAACATACAAAGTTTCGTTTTCTGATACACGCATTTTTCTCATCATGTCTTGAAGCATGGAAGGATGCGGTTTGGGCTGGATTTCTCCTTCCGGTCCACTGCAACAACAAAAGTATTCATCTATTTGAAGGTACGTGAGAATATTTCGCGTAAAATCGGCTGGCTTATTACTCGCGATACCAAGCAAGATATTGCGCTCGCGCAACGCTTTGAGGCTTTCCCGCACATCCGGCAGCAAAAAAGTTCCACTTAGATGGGTCTTGTCGTAACTCTCTCGAAATAGTTTTAATGCATGGTCCACTAATTCAGGCGGAACCGATTGCTGCATCAGATTTACAACTCCGCGTCCCACTCTCCGCTTGACGGTTTGCAAATCGACTTCCGGAAGATGCAGCTCACGCAGCATCTCATTGAGGCTTTCATGAATGCCAGGATACGCATCCACGAGAGTTCCATCCAAATCGAATATGATCGCTCTAAACATTTTTTTCTTAACGCAGAGTCGCGGAGAACGCAGAGGAAAAAATTAAAATTTATCTCTGCGGCCTTTGCGTCCTCTGCGCTCTCTGCGTTAAGAAAGAGCTATCGTGGGGGGAAAGGAAATTTCATCTTTTTCGGATCCATCATACCGGTCATTTGCTTAATCATCTTCTGCGCAGTCACGAATTGCTTGAGAAGCTTATTTACTTCTTCTACGGTCGTGCCACTCCCTTTAGCAATTCGTTTGCGACGGCTCCCATTAATCAACGAATGATTTGCCCTCTCTGCCGGTGTCATGGAATTAATGATGGCTTCGATCCTTACGAGAGCTGATTCATCGACGTTGATGTTTTTCAACGCGGAGGCATTCATTCCTGGAAGCATTCCTAAAATCTGCGAGATCGGACCGAGTTTTTTCATCTGGCGAAGCTGATCGCGAAAATCTTCCAGCGTGAAAGCTTCCTTGCGCAGTTTCCGTTCGAGTTTTTCCGCCTGTTTCTTATCGAATGCTTCCTCTGCTTTTTCAATCAACGAAAGCACGTCGCCCATTCCGAGAATGCGAGAAGCCATACGGTCGGGATGAAAGATCTCCAGCTCGCTCAGTTTTTCGCCCGTGCCCACCATCTTGATCGGCTTTTGAGTGATCATGCGCACTGAAAGCGCGGCTCCACCTTTTGCATCGCCATCCATTTTGGTGAGGATGATTCCCGAAATATCGAGGGCATTGTTAAAGGCTTCCGCACTTCGAACCGCATCCTGTCCGGTCATCGCATCTGCAATGAAAAGGATTTCGTGAGGTCGAATTGCCTCCTTCATCCTCTGCAGCTCCTGCATGAGCTCATCATCCAGATGCAAACGTCCTGCAGTATCCACAATCAACGCCGAATAACCGGTATTTCTGACTTCGTACAAAGCTTTCTTGGAAAGATCCACAGGATCCTGATCCGGAGTAGAAGGATAGAACGGAATCTGAGATTGTTTCGCAAGAATGGCAAGCTGATCAATGGCTGCAGGTCGATACACATCGGTTGAAACAAGGTACGGAGATCTTCCCTGTTTCCGCAGCCAGATTGCTAATTTACCCGCCGAAGTTGTCTTGCCGGAGCCCTGCAATCCAACGAGCATGTAAATTGTGGGTGGCTCCGAAAAAATGATATCTGCATTTGTATCTCCCAAAATATGAATGAGTTCGTCTCGAACAATTTTGACGACCTGCTGCCCGGGAGTCAGAGAATCCAGCACATCCTGGTTTAAGCATTTCCCTTTTACCGCATCGATGAATGCTTTTACAACCTTGAAATTGACATCAGCTTCCAGCAATGCGAGACGGATCTCGCGCATACCCGATTCAATATGAGCCTCGGTAAGTTTCCCTTCACCGCGAAGATTCTTTAGAGTTCGTTGTAATTTTTCGCTAAGCTGATCAAACATTTTTTTAAGTGACTGGTGACTAGTGGCCAGTAACCAGTGCTAGACGCCGGAAAGAAGATGGCCGAGTTTTTCTTTCTTGGTCCGCAAATATTTAATATTGGAGCCGTGCGGGGTCATTTCCAGTGGGACCCGTTCCACCAATTCCAGGCCATAACCACCCAGCGCGATGTATTTAGAAGGATTGTTTGTCATGAGGCGCATTTTTTTTACGCCGATTTCAATCATGATCTGCGCGCCGATTCCATAATCCCTTTGATCCGCTTTGAATCCGAGTTTCTCATTGGCTTCCACGGTGTCCTCGCCTTTATCCTGCAGTTCATAGGCGCGGAGCTTATTGAGCAATCCGATTCCTCTTCCCTCAAACCGGTCACCATTCAAATACAGGAGCACGCCCTTTGCTTCGGCGGCGATGAGTTCTAACGCGCGCTCGAGCTGTTGACCGCAATCACACCGCCAGGAATGAAAAATATCGCCGGTCAAACATTGGGAATGAACGCGCACCAGAATAGGGACTTCCGGTGAAATCTCACCACAAACCAATGCGAGATGGATCGATTTGTCGATCACGTTTTCGAAAGCCTTCAGGCGGAATTTGCCAAAACGAGTGGGAAGATTCGTGTCCGCCACCTTCCGCACCAGTCTTTCGTTTTGCATGCGGTAGCGGATCAGCTCGGCAATGCTGATCATTTTCAACCGACGTTTTTTGCAGAACTGAATGAGTTGCGGAACTCGTGCCATCGTTCCATCATCATTCATGACTTCACAAATCACGCCTGCAGGATAGAGCCCCGCAAGCTTTGCAAGGTCAACCGCAGCCTCTGTTTGTCCCGCGCGCTCCAGAACACCTCCCTGACATGCTCGCAATGGAAAAATATGTCCCGGTCTTGCAAGATCATAAGGCTTGGTGTCGGAATGAATGGCCGTCAATACTGTTTGTGCGCGGTCGTGAACTGAGATTCCGGTGGTCACATTCCGCTTTGCTTCAATCGAAACGCAGAATGCAGTTCCGTATTTTGCTGTGTTCTCTGTTACCTGCAGCGGGATTTGCAATTCATCTAAACGTTCGCCGGTCATGGCAAGGCAGACCAATCCCCTTCCATATTTCGTCATGAAATTGATGACTTCGGGTGTTACTTTTTCCGCCGCAATCGTCAGATCTCCTTCATTTTCACGGTCCTCATCGTCGACGACAACAACCATTCGACCCGCCCGGATCTCTTCAATTGCTTTCGGTAGGCTGATAAAAGGACTTTTCATAAAGGGTTCAAGAGCTCAAAGGGTTCAAGAGTTCAATAGTTAAGGGTTATCATATGTCTTTTTGAGGGTGCTGACAACGTAGCGACCGATGATATCCGTCTCCACATTGACGAGATCGCCCGGGTTTAGTTCATTCAGGTTCGTATGCGACAGCGTGTATGGAATCAGCGCCACGCAAATTGTTCGTCCTTTCTGTGACGCAATCGTCAGACTCACTCCGTTGAGCGCAATCGAACCTTTCGAGACACAAGAAGCCATCAACGCACCTGGAAGTGTCACAAAGAGTCGAACATCTTCCCCGTTCCGAATCCACTTTTGAACGCGGCCCAAACCCTCGACATGTCCCTGAACGAAGTGACCGCTAAGCATCGACTGCGGTGTCACCGAAGATTCAAGATTCAATTTCTGGTTCTTCCTGTAAGACGAAAGGTTTGTCCGGTCCCAAGTTTCCGCGGAAATATCAAATAGAAGCCTACTTCCGGTCTTACCGGTCACGGTCAGGCAAACTCCATTCACCGCCACGCTATCACCCGGTTTTATTTTTTTTGTCATCCCGCTCGTATTGAGTTCCAATACTGCTCCCCTTCCCGTCTTTTTGAGGGAAACAATCTTGCCCATAGCCTCAATGATTCCACTAAACATTTTTATGTCGCTGAGGAAGGGCGGATTCTTACAATGAGGTCGCCATCCACTTCGACCGGTAGATCGATTTGATAACGTCTGGTTTCTGCAAGGGATTGTTCGGGCCCCGCAAGGAAGTTCAGGAAATGTTTTCCTGTTAAGAGTCGTGGAGCGATCATCAATACGTATTCATCAATCATTCCGGCAACGTGAAAGAACGTAAAAATTTTCTGGCCGCCCTCGATCAAAATCTTTTGAAGACCCATTTCGTAGAAAGAAGCCATGAGTTCCTGCACGTTCAGGAAACGCAGGATCCGAACAGGATAATTCTTCCATGCATTCTCTTTCGATGCAGGCGCGGTGTGGGATCCGCAAATCAGAATCGGGCCTTCATCTTCCAGCAGCGAACATTCCTCAGGATGCAGTTTGAGTCGTGAATCAATAATGATGCGCCAGGGTTTTCGTTGAACGGCATCCGTGCGAACTGTGAGGTGTGGACGATCCAACAACACCGTATCCGCGCCAACAAGAATCGCATCGCAACGCGCTCTGAGCTGATGAACCCAGGTGAGACTCGTCTCGTTCGTGATCCAACGGGAGTTGCGGTCCGCCGGTGAAATGATTCCGTTGGCAGTCATTGCAACTTTTGCAATCAAATAAGGACGCTTCGTGCGCAATGTCTTAAAAGAAGATTCATAGAAATCATCGATTGCTTTCAGGCGAACTTGCTGTGTCTGAATACCGGCCTGTTCCAGCGCGGAGATTCCTTTTCCGGCAACAAGCGGATTCTGATCAACCAGTCCGTATACAACGCGAGATATGCCTGCCGCGATGATCTGCTCGACGCAGGGTCCGGTTTTCCCTTGATGAGCGCACGGTTCCAGAGTGCAGTAGAGAGTAGCGTTGCGAGCGCGAGCGCCGGCCCTGTGCAAAGCGAAGATTTCTGCATGGGGCTCACCTGCTCTTTCGTGAGCTCCGTACGAAATCAAGTTTTCGCCTCGAGCAATCACAGCACCTACAGCAGGATTTGGCGAAGTGGCACCTTCATTCTGCAAGGCAAGCTGATACGCGAGATTTAAGTAGTAGTGATCCAGCATAAATCGTATGGTAGGGGCAGGCCTTGTGCCTGCCCATAGAATGTTTTCATGATCAGGCGGGCAGGGACAAGCCCTGCCCCTACCCACAGGTCTTCATCATACTTCAAATAAAGCATCGATGAATTTTTGCGGGTCGAAGGGAATCAAATCATCCAGCGATTCACCGACGCCAAGAAATTTGATCGGCACACCGAGTTCCTTTGCAATGCTCACAACGATTCCACCTTTCGCAGTTCCGTCGATTTTCGTAAGAATGATTCCCGTAATCGGTGTGATGTTCATGAACTCGCGTGCCTGAACAATCCCATTTTGCCCAACCGTCGCGTCCAGTACAAGCCAGCTTTCGTGCGGCGCTCCGGCAACTTCGCGGTTTGCAACTTTTCGAATTTTAGCAAGCTCCTGCATCAAGTTTGTTTTTGTGTGGAGCCGTCCCGCAGTATCGATCAAGACCAGATCCCTTTTCTGCGCTTTCGCAGCGTTCAAAGCGTCGAAAACAACGGCCGCAGGATCCGATCCGCTTTGCTGTTTCAAAATATCCACGCCTACCCGTTTTGCCCAGATTTCCAGCTGCTCCGTTGCAGCCGCGCGGAAAGTATCCGCCGCGCAGATCAAAACTCTCTTTCCCTGCTTCTTGTATTCGTGAGCCAGCTTAGCGATCGAAGTGGTCTTCCCTACTCCGTTCACTCCAATGATCATGAATACAGCAGGTGTTGGATAACGCTTTTCCCACCACGGGTCGGTATTCTTAAAAATTGAAAGTAATTCATCATGAATCAGCTTCTTGACCGCTTCTACATTCGAAAGCTGATTGCTCTTGATTCGATCATTCACCAGCTCCACCAGGTCCGTAGCAAGCCCGACTCCGATATCGGATTGAATAAGAGCCTCTTCCAGTGGACCCAGAATACTTTCATCGACAGGCCGGCCCAGCTTCATCGCTTTATCAAGCTGCGTGCCCAGACTATCTTTGGTTTTTTTGAGGCCTGAGCGCAACTTCTGTAAAAATGTTTTTTCTTCGGTTATGAATTCAAACACAAAAACTCCTTGCGGACTGGAAGTCCGCGGCCCGTAATGCGGGTAAGATGCCCGCGCTCCGTTCTATAATTCTTTTTCCAAGGATAAAAAATAGTCTCCAAACTGAAAACGCGCATGCGCGATATTTGCATCCCGGGATAAAACCACACTCACAAAATATCCATCTTTGAGCTGATGTGTAAGAATCGAACGCTTGCCGCATCGTGTGATCACAGTGCCGTTCCTTCCCAATTCCAGTCGTCTGATGCTATTCAACACAATCCCCTGGTAGGCGCCCATCAGTTTAAGGTGATCGTGGTCAATCTCTCCGTAGGAAAATATCTCCTCCCCTTCGGAATCGAGAAAGATCACACCCTCGACTTCTTTATGAAGAAAAATTCTACGCAGGATTAATTCAAATGCCATCACTTATTGCTGGCATTGAATCCCTTTGAGAGCTTCGATCGATTTTTGACCAAGATCGCTTAGAGGATCAGCATCTACAACCTGCAGATAATACTGACGGGCGACACAGGGTTGATTCTTGCGGGCCATAATTGTGGCAAGTGAATAGCTTGCTTCCAGGTTTTGTGAATCGATTTTCAAAAGATCGCGAAAGGCAACGGCGGCCTCATCGAGTCTGTTGAGTCGTTCCAAGGAAAGTGAGTACAGCAAAAGTGGAGCTGCTTCTTCCGGCAAACCATCTTTCTGTTTCGGCACCAGGTCCATCGCTTTTTTAGCAAGCGCCCTGGATTCTTCATAACTCTGCTGAGAAAATGCCAGTTTTGCCAGATTAAAGTATGGACCGGCTTTCATGTAGTTACGATCTTGAAGGGCAATCAAAAATTCCTTGCGCGCTTCGGGATAGTTTTTAAGCTCCATGTAAGCAACGCCGAGATTATTATGTACATCCGTGTAACTGGGCCGGACTTGCAGCGCCTTTTGAAAGGAAGCTATCGCAAGGTCGTGTTTTGCTTCGCAAAGATAGGAGAGTCCCAGGAGGTTCAAGGCACCCGGATCGGTTGGATATTTTTGCAAGAATTGAAGATATGAATTCGTTGCATCAGCGCAGCGACCTTTGGAAAGCAGATCGTTGGCATCCCTGAGCGCCAATGCTTCAGAGGGCCGCCCCTTCCTGCCCTTGGTGTCCGTTGGATTCGTCTGAGATTGCTTTTTACCGCTGCACGCGATGGCAACGGCAATGAGGAATAACAAAAACACCGTAAATGATTTCTTCATCAAAAAACCACCCTTATTTTGGAAGCAAAGTATAACATGGAGCGCCAAAGTAATGAGTCATGAGTGATGAAACCAGAAAGAAGAGACCATCGGGTACTCATTGCTCATTACTCATTACTCATTGCTATGACACTTCTTACGCTACTGGTTGTTTAGCGCGAGGACGTGAAGGTTTGTGGAGTGTCACTTTTCCTTCCTCGCATGCATGGCTGAATGCCTCCACAATCTTCGGATCGTACTTAATGCCGGCCATGGCCCTGATACGATTCAGCGCAAATTCGAGCGTGAAAGCTTTCTGATAAGGACGGTCCGTGGTCATTGCGTCGAAAGTGTCTGCTATCGTAATGATACGTCCCAACAACGGAATCTCCTCCCCTTTCAGTCTACCCGGATAACCGGACCCATCGTAGTTTTCATGATGCGCGCGAGTTCCCGGAATGATGTCGGAAAGCTGGGCAATTTGCGCAAGAATGCTGGCCCCTTTATCCGGATGTGTCTTCATCACTTCAAATTCTTCAGGCGTCAGATTCGTCGGTTTTCGCAAAATCCGGTCATCAATACCAATTTTGCCAACATCATGAAGCAATGCAGCTATTTCCACTCTTTCGAGCTCAGCGGCACCAAAAGACAACTGTCTAGCAATGACCAGAGAATAGTCTTTCACGCGTTCGGAATGGCCTCTAGTGTACGGATCCTTTGCATCAATTGCAGCAGCCAGCATCCGGATGGCGCTCATAAACAATTCTTTGTTTTCGCTCGCCGCATTTTGCAGACCGATGATATTCTGTTTGATCTCATCGGTCATAAAATTAAACGTGTCTGCAAGCTGCTGAATTTCGTTGCTCGCCTTCAATTCGATTTTCTTGTCAAAATTCTGCTTACGCCCGATATCTAACGCATGTTGTGCAAGAACCTGGATCGGACGAGTAATCCATTGCGCAAACAAAAAGCCCACGAGGCAGGCGGCGAGCGCAAAAATAATTCCCCAGATAATCGAAGTACGGATCATGTCATTGACGGAAGCAAGAGCAATGTCTTTATCAATCTGAATGATCACACCCCAATCGGGATCGTTGACCGAGCTATAGGCCCCCAAAATTTCCGTATCCTTTTCCTTATAAGAAAGAACTCCTTCTACAGCTCCTTTTGTATTCAAGTATCCGCGAACAATTGCGGTGTTTGAAAGATTTTTGTGCGCTTGCATTTCCGCTTTGTCCGGATGCAAAAGAAGATTGCCTTTGGAATCTACAACGTAAACCTTGCGCCCGCCTGCGCTTTGCTCGTTGATCATTTTCCAGAGCGGTTCCACACTGACGATCACGGAAAGAATTCCCATCACTGTTTCATCTCGTGACCGGATCGGTTCCGTAAAAAGCAGGATCGGAACATCATCAGAGTGATGATAATAAGGAGCGCTCATATAGGATTTGCCTTCAGCGGCCTGACTGAATCCCTGGAACTCCAGATTCGGCACTTGCGGATCTTGAAAATTGAATTTGGAATAGTACGGACCCTTCCCTTGCAGATTCAAAATGCGAACTTTCAAAATCGCCGGATTCCGCATCAACTCGGGCGGCTCCGTAGAATTTTCCTGCAATTGCGGAGCCATTTTTAGAGCGTATTCGTGAACTTGCGTGCGGTTCTCCGTGACAAAATCAGAAATCTTTGTGGAAACCGTGGAACCGATGCTGAAAAAATTCTCGCGTAAACTTTTATCCAGGTTGTCGCGGCTGATCAAAATCAGTTTCCAGCTGCTGATCCAAAGCGGAATGACGCCTATGAAAAAGAACAGCAGAGTGAGCGTCACTAAAATGCTGGTCTTTATCTTGGTCTCTTTGAAGATCGCCATTCTTAAATCGTAATCCTGATCATGATCTTAATCGTGATCATAAATCCTAATCGTGTTCGCAATCGCGAGACTGACGATCTTGATCAACGATAACGATTACGATCCAGATCACGATTACGATTTTTCCCCCAGGATCTCATATACCATAATCGACTTTTCCAGTCCCTTCAAATTGAACGGACCTAAGGATGCCGTTTCGACGAGATCGGCGATCATCGCCTGAGTATTTTCCCCCACCACGATCTGATCCGGACGGGCCACCGATGATTCCAATCGCGATGCCACATTAACAGTATTCCCTAGAACTGTGTATTCAATACGTTTCGGGGAACCGATATCCCCGGCCACAACCCGTCCACTATTGATAGCAATTCGAATTTGGATAGGCACCGTGGTGAATTTTTCTTCGTTCAGCTCCTGCAAACGCTTCTTCATCTCCAACGCCGTTTTCACAGCTCGCAGGGCATGGTCCTCCATCGGAATCGGCGCGCCAAAAATAGCCATGATGGCATCCCCGATAAACTTATCGAGGGTTCCGTCGTTACTGAAAATGATGTCCGTCATCTCCGTGAAGTAGTCGTTCAATATCAGGGAAACGCGGTGCGGTTCCATGTTTTCCGCCATGCTGGTGAATCCAACTATGTCTGCAAACAGAACGGTAACATCCAATTCCTGCGCTTCGATGCTGCTGTCTGTGGAGCTCATGGAAATGATCCGGTTGACGACCGCAGGAGAGTGATATCGTTCGAGCTGGCTACGCCGTTTGAGCTCTTCCTTGATCTTCTCATTCAGACGGGCTTGCTCGATCCCGATCGCCGCGTAATTCGCAAGCGCTGTGAGTAGGTCCAGATCTTCGGTGCTGAACGATCCCGATCTCGTAGAGGAATCGATAAAGACAACGCCGATGACGTCATCTTTGTTCCAGAGCGGAGCGCACATCGCCGAGCGAATGCTATGGAAAATAATGCTGGCGCCACCATCAAATCGTGGATCCATTTGAGCATCAGAAGTCAAGATCGAAACCTTATCTTGAAATACCTTGTTTGTCATGGTCCTGCTGATCGTAATTTTTCCTGAATCGCTCGCCTGGTTTCGGTATTTCACAACCTTCGGAGTCAACTCGCGGGTATGCTCATCGTAAAGCATCAAGAACCCGCGCTCCGCCGGCAAATGATCAAAAATCAAATTCATGACAAGATTCAAAACCTCGTCCAGGGGTTGCACGGTCAGAAGGGATTTTGCCACCGCGATAAGAATCTGCAGAATCTGGTTGCTCTTCTGAATGTTTCGAATCGCTGCCGGTTCGTGCGCTTGAACATCCGTGACAGAAACAGATTCCGGAATGATTCTTCGAATGTCGCTGATCGGTTTGATGAACGTGCCGGGACTGGAAAGACTCTCTTCTTTTCCTTCGTCTATTTGAACTTGATCATCGGTGGTTTTTGTGAAGCGAATGGTAAATTTTCCAAGACTGATTTCATCACCATCCGTAAGCGGCCGTCTGGTAACCAGAGCGTTGTTTACCCTGGTTCCGTTGCGGGATTCAAGATCAACGATATAAGATTGGCCGTTTTCTACAACCACTTTTGCATGGTGCCGGGAAACGCCAAAATCGTTGATGACTAGATCATTATCGGAAGCTCTTCCGATGCGGACTTCCCCATGCTGGAACGGAAAAGATACAATTTTCTCCCCGTCTTTAAAAACCAGCTTGTACATAAATGAAAGCTTCCCGCCATCTTTTCATAGGAGGTCGGATGAAAAGTTACTTCTCCTTCTCCGTATCGAATGCGGAAGAGATTTTTTGAACTTCCGGCTGTTCTATAGGGGCCGG
>JAKEFK010000231.1 GCA_022616075.1 bacterium | reverse complement strand
GTATTCGTGAAAAAACAAAGGATTGCCTGATGTTCGCTCGTAGATTTGATGGATGTAATTCCTCCTTTGTTTCTCCTGCCAGAAAGGAAGGGTGATGGATTCTTCCAACTCTTTGAGCGTGGCTTTCATGAGAGGCAGAGTGACAACAAAATCAGCAGCCTCCTCCACCGGCGCATCAGAGGAAACCAGGAATACTGCGCGGGTACTTACGCATTGCTGGAATAAACGGAGGAAACAGCGTTTCGAGGAAGCATCGCAGTCCTGAAAATTGTCGATGAAAAACCCGGTAACCGAATTTGAATCTTCCAGAGCATTCAAAAAATAACGCGTGATACTTTCTTCCGTCAGATCTTTTGGAATTTGCTGAAGCGTTCCAAAATTTTGCTGAAAGAGTCTTAAGAACTTCTTTATAGAATGGAATGCCCTTTCTTCTTTGTGCGCTGAAAAATAAATTGTGTTCGCTTCCCTGTAGAGAAGATCGCAATAAAGTTGGCGCAGCAAAGTGGTTTTACCTTCACCTGCTTCGGCCTGAAATACCAGGCAACGCCCTTTTCTCTGTTCAGCGAGTCTGTAGAGCCCCGCAACGAGCTCCAATTCGCGAGTGCAGGGCCAGTCCTGAACCAGAATCGTTTCATTCAATTGTGGTGTAAATGCGGAAAGCAGATCCTGCAAACAACCGGTCAGTTGATCTTCTTTTCTACGCGTCCATTTCCGGAGAATCTTCATAAGCTCATGGTGAATGGGAAAATGTTTTGACACAAATGCGGAAAGCAGCGAGATATGCTTCAAACTATTGGAATGGAGGGGTTTTTCCTTCAGCGGATGGATTCCTGCGAGATAAATTCGGCCTGTTTTGTTGTCACAAACAAGATGATTCGGGCTCCACTGAATCCCAATTTTCCGGCTTTCCAAACCATGAATCAGAGACAGAAGCAATGCCGAAAAAACAGGTAAGCTTTGAAGCTCCTCGTTTCTCGCCGGAATGAAATCCACCGGCATTGCGTAGCAAAAACTGCCATCTTTTGCATAACCTGCAGAAGAAGGCTTGGGAAGAATGGAATGTTTCAGTCTGGATACGAAAGTATATTCATTCCAGTGCGCTGAACGCGGCTCCAGAAAGCGTTTGATCAAATGCGATTGGCCATCGAGCCAGCCGTCCCAGAGCTCGATATTCTTGCTTCGCTGCAGAAGCCGATTCTTCTCAAATCGAAAAGATACTGACGGCGGTCTCCCCATGTTTCCCCTATTGCCGCCTATTTAACCACAATTTTCCCCAAGAAAATACAAGCTCATTTAACGCAGAGACGCAGGGCCGCAGAGAAAAAAGTTTTAAACTCTGCTTCTCTGCGGCTCTGCGTTGAATCTTTTGTCATCATTTTGATATGATTCTTACCTTCAAATAGATGATGAAAAGGAGAAATAAATGTCGACACAGGGCTTGTCAGGAAATTTTGGTAGATTGATGGCCATTCAGGAAATTGGCCGGCGCTCGCCGCGTCAATTCCGGGACAAGAAGGCCGGAAGAATTTCAGATTACTACGGGTTGAACACGTTTGGACACAAAAAGATGAAAGAGCGGTTGCCCGAAAAGGTCTATGAAAAGTTACGAAATACAATTTCGCATGGAGAAAGGATCGATGTTTCCATTGCGACAGAAGTTGCAGCCGCAGTGAAAGAGTGGGCCGTTGAACATGGCGCAACGCATTTCTGTCACTGGTTTCAACCGCAAACAGGATTAACCGCTGAGAAACATGATGCATTCCTAACTCTGACTGGTGAAGGTGAACCGATTGAGAAACTCAGCGCATCCCAATTGATTCAAGGCGAACCGGACGCCTCGAGTTTTCCCAGCGGTGGAATGAGATCCACTTTCGAAGCGCGCGGTTACACCGCATGGGATCCAAGCAGTCCGATGTTTTTGATGGAAGGACCGAATGGCTCAACGCTTTGCATCCCTTCGGTATTCATCTCGTACACCGGCCACGCGCTGGATCAGAAAACTCCGCTTCTTCGATCTATGGAAGTACTGAATCAGAAAACTCTGTCCGTATTGCGAATGTTCGGAAAGAAAAACGCCCAACGGGTGGTTCCAACGGTCGGAGTGGAACAAGAATATTTTCTAATCGACAGAGCGTTTTATTTACTGCGACCGGATCTTCAATTTGCCGGCCGCACGCTCATCGGCGCGCGACCTCCCAAAGGGCAGGAGCTGGAAGACCATTATTTTGGAAGCATTGAAAGCCGTGTGCTCGGCTTTATGCAAGAATGCGAGTACGAGCTGTTTAAGCTGGGAATACCGGTCAAGACAAGACACAATGAAGTGGCACCCGGCCAATTCGAGTGCGCTCCGATCTTCGAGGAAGCCAATGTAGCTGCTGACCACAATCAAATGATGATGGAAGTCTTCCGGAAGGTTGCGGGGTTGCACAATTTCACCTTGCTTCTTCATGAAAAACCTTTCGCGGGCGTGAACGGAAGCGGGAAGCACAACAACTGGTCGCTCATGGATAATGAAGGGAACAATTTGCTGGAGCCTGGTTCGACCCCGCAAGAAAATCTACAGTTTCTTGTGATTCTGTGCTCTGTTCTCAAAGCCGTTCACAGGCGAGCAGGTTTGCTGCGTGCTGCAATCGCGAGCTCAGGAAACGATCACCGGCTGGGCGCGAATGAAGCTCCGCCTGCCATCATCTCCGTATTCCTGGGAAAACAGCTTAGCGATATTCTGGATTCCATCGAATCGGGTCAGGTGAAAGGAGAAACGACCGAGCAGAATATTATCAATCTGCGAATCGCGAAGCTGCCGGAGATCGCTCAGGATTATACGGACCGCAATCGCACATCTCCGTTTGCCTTCACCGGAAACAAATTTGAATTTCGCGCCGTGGGCTCCAGCTCCTCCATATCCTGGCCCATGTGCGTGTTGAACGCCGCTGTTGCCGAGGCTCTGGAGAATATGCAGGGTTCCATTTCGAACCGCACTAAAAATGGGCTGGATTTGCAAAAGGCCTCCATGGAAGCAATTCGCGAGGCGATCGTTGAAACGAAAACCGTTCGCTTTGAAGGGAACAACTATACCGATGAATGGCAGATCGAAGCAGAACGAAGAGGATTGCCAAACCTTAGAAAGACTCCTGAAGCGCTGGACTGGCTTGTGCGTCCCGAATCCTCTGAATTCTTTAAACATCTGGGAATTCTTGAACCGGAAGAAAATGAAGCCCGTTATCACGTCAGACTCGAACGCTATTTAAAGGACGTTGAAATTGAAGTCGAAGTGCTCAAAGATCTGGCGCATACCTCCATCCTTCCCGCGGCCTACAAACAACAAAGCATGGTTGCCGAAGCACTAAAGACTTACCTGGACGCCGCACATTCGACCGGTTTACCCACACATTCGGTCAGCTTTCAATCGAGGATGCTCGAACAGATCACGACTTTGATCGGCCTTCTGCTGGAAAGAATTGCTGAAATGGATAAGCATGTGGGAGAAGCATCGCACATTGATTCCATGCAGGAAAAAGCGCATTTCTACGCATATCAGATTATGACCAGCTGTGCTGCTGTGCGTGATGCTTGCGACAAGATTGAAGAGATCGTGGATGACCAGCTCTGGCCACTGCCCAAGTACCACGAAATGCTCTTCCTGGAATAAAAAAAACCGCCAAGGCGCCAAGACGCCAAGAAAAATAGAATCTTTTGATCTTGGCGTTCTCAGCGTCTTGGCGGTTAATCAACTTGTTTATAGCGGAAGCAGGTTGTCAGGTGATCGTTGACCATGCCGGCGGCTTGCATAAAGGCATAGCAGATCGTAGATCCGACAAAATTAAAACCGCGTCTTTTCAATTCCTTGCTCATTGCATCCGATTCTGCGGTTCTGGCAGGAATTTCCTTTATCGTTTTCCATGAGTTCCGGATTGTTTTTCCATCCGTGAATTGCCAGATGAATTTGTCGAAGCTTCCGAATTCTTTTTGCGTCTGGAGAAAACCCTTTGCGTTCTGAATCGCGGAATTGATTTTCAAACGATTCCGGATGATCCGCGGATCATTCAAAAGAGCTTTCGTCTTTCTTTCATCGTAACGCGCCATTTTTCGCGCATCAAAATTGCTGAAAGCCTTTCTGTACCCTTCCCGTTTTTTTAAGATTAAGAACCAGCTCAATCCCGCCTGTGCTCCATCGAGTATTAAGAATTCAAATAAACGGCGGTCGTCATGAAGAGGGACGCCCCATTCGGTATCGTGATAGTTACTGTAAAGAGGATCTCCGTTCGCCCAATCACATCTGGTTTTCATTTCGCATCTCCGTTGATACTATGGGATCAACTGGATAAAAAAGATAATTTCAAACGGGAGACTTAGCAATGGCAAAAACAGAATTCCATCCTGTGACTGCTGATCGATGGCAGGACGTGGAAGCGCTTTTCGGTAAGAATGGCGCGTGCGCCGGTTGCTGGTGCATGTGGTGGAGAATCAGACGTTCCCAATTTGAGAAGGAAAAAGGTGAAGGGAACCGCAAAGCATTTAAGAAACTCGTAAAAAGCAATTCCGTTCCTGGAATTCTGTCCTATGTGGAAGGCAAACCTGCAGGGTGGGTTTGCGTTGGACCAAGGGATGATTTTCCTGTTTTAGATAATTCACGCCTCTTCAAACGACTGGATGAAGAGCCGGTCTGGTCAATTGTTTGTTTCTTTGTTGCCAGACCATACCGGCGAAGCGGCATGACTCGCAAATTGATCGATACAGCAGGCAAATATGCGCGTCAGAAGGGCGCCCGAATCCTGGAAGCGTACCCTGTAGAGCCAAAGAAAAAGAGCATGCCGGACCTCTTCGCATATACAGGTTTCAGTTCTGCATTCCGGAAAGCAGGGTTCCGTGAAATGATACGGCGATCGGAAACAAGACCAATGATGCGCAAAACACTTCGATGAGGTGATCAATGGAAAGGAAAAATATTGTGACAAATACTCCGTGGGAGCCACTCGTTGGATATTCGCGAGCAGTTCGAATCGGACCCCATGTACATGTATCCGGTACGACGGCCACAGATGAGAATGGAAAAGTTGTGGGTGGCCGGGATCCGTACGCTCAAGCGGTTCAAACGCTCCGCAACATCGAACGAGCTCTGGAGCGCGCGGGAGCTTCACTGCAAGATGTGGTTCGCACAAGAATGTTTGTGATCAATATTGAGGATTGGGAACAGATCGGCAAAGCACACGGAGAATTCTTCAGCGAGATTCGTCCGGCCACTTCCATGGTTCAGGTTAGTCGTCTCATCGATCCCGATATGCTTGTGGAAATCGAAGCCGAAGCCTACGTTTCAGAGGCTTAATTTTAACGCAGAGACGCGGAGACGCAGAGATTAGAAAGGATTTTTCTCTGTGTCTCTGCGACTCTGTGACTCTGCGTTAAAAGAGCTATCGGATTAGGGTGATGCGAGCGAAGCGGGTCATGATCGTGCGAACGCCATCCTGGAAGCGGATCTTAAGTTTCCAATCTTGAGGCACACCCTGCACCTGCAGAACCGTTCCCCGTCCGAACTTTTCATGGCTGACAATCGATCCTGTTCGAAATTCTGATTTGGATTCTGTTTCAGGCGCTTTCATGAACCGTTCTGATTGACGAATCACTTTGAACCACGAAGGAATCTCATCCAGAAAGCGGGATGGGTGCGATGTCGCATTACTTCCAAACAAGGAACGGCGCTGGGACCAGCTCAAAAGCAATTTCTCTTTCGCGCGGGTCATTGCCACATAAAAGAGCCGGCGCTCTTCTTCCAGATCCTCCGAACTTTCCAGCGAACGAATATGCGGGAAAACGCCTTCCTCCAATCCAACTACAAACAGCACGCGAAATTCCAGACCTTTCGCGGAATGAACTGTTAGAAGCGTAACCGCTTCTCCCGGTGTTTCACTCCGGCTTTGCAAAGGGAGCTCACTCAGAAATGTTGCGAGATCGAATTCAGGTAAAGCCTCCTGTTCACGCAAATAGCCAAGGAATTCGTTGCAATTTTCGATGCGATCATCCGCCGTTTGAGAATCCTCTTTACGAAGATATTCAAAATACCCAATCTGCTTCAGAAGTTTCTCCAAAAACGAAGAGGGAGGAGGCTCATAACCGTTGTATAGTTCGAGAAAAGAAAGGACATTTCTATTGCCGGCATTCGCTGCGGCATCCCAAGTAGAAATATTGTTGGCTTCTGCTTCCTGCTGAATTCTTTCGAGCAATTTCTTGCCGGCCCCGCGCGGCGGAACGTTGACCACTCGCAAAAAACTGAAGGCGTCATTCTTATTCACGAGTAATCTCACGAACGCAATGACATCTTTGATTTCGCGGCGCTCATAAAATCCAACCGAACCAACGATTCGATGGGGAATTTGCGCTTTTCCAAAGGATTCTTCAAATACTCTCGATTGCGCGTTTGCCCTGTACAAAACGGCGATCGACGAAGGGAGAACGTCTTTCAAGAGAGCCATTGTCTTCAACGTTACGTACGTGGCTTCATCATACTCGTCCAGGGCGTGGTAGATTTCAATTGGTTCACCCGCTTGATTGTCCGTCCATAGCTCTTTCTTAATCCTTCGCGAGTTACGTGAGATGACTTCGTGCGCAGCCTTGATGATGGTTTTCGTCGACCTGTAATTCTGTTCAAGCTTGACTACTTTTACCTTGCGAAAATCCTTGAGGAAATGCTGAATATTCTCCGAACGAGCGCCACGAAATTTGTAAATGGATTGATCCTCATCTCCCACAACCAGAACGTTCTGGTCTTCTCCTGCAAGCAGTTTCAACAACTCATATTGCACTTCGTTTGTGTCCTGGTATTCATCCACCATGATGAAGCGGTACAATGCGCAATATCTTCTTTGAAGGTCAGGCTGTTCGCGAAACAAGCGGATCGGAAGGCTTAAAAGATCATCAAAATCGACTCCATTGTTTGCTCGCAACTTTCTGGCGTAGAGGTCGAAAATCACTTGAAGATTCGGATCGTAGATCTCCGCTGGTTCGGCGCGGTTTTTTTGCCATTTTAAAAAATTCTGGGCATCCCTGCCGCTATACCGGTTCTCTTTCTGCAAGTCGCTGATGCATTCCTTCAAAAGGCTGAGCTGATCTTCTTCATCAAAAATTTGAAAGTCTCGCGAGTAGCCCAGCAAGGAAATATGGCGGCGAAGCAGCACCGCGCAGAAAGAATGAAACGTTGAGATCAAAGGAATCCTGTAATGATTGCCTGCCAATTGAGATGCGCGGGCTTTCATTTCTCCGGCAGCTTTATTGGTAAAAGTCAGAGCGAGGATATTTTCCGGCGCCGCAACACCAGTAAACAGCAAGTAAGGAATGCGGTAGGTGATGACTCGAGTTTTGCCCGATCCCGCGCCGGCAACCACCAGCACGGGACCCGCAACTGTGGTCACAGCCGCACGTTGCGCAGGGTTCAACTGTTCTAATAGCGTAGAAACTGAATCCATGGAACTTCTTTCCTGGAGAAGGAACCACAGATTGTAACACGCGGGCTAAAAAAGTTTTGGATCCAGTTCTACCCTTTCGACTGTGCCGAAATAAATGCAAAGGACGTCGTTTCTACCGG
The DNA here is from genome assembly GCA_022616075.1 of bacterium. Classification (NCBI taxonomy): domain Bacteria; species bacterium. The sequence continues at coordinate 14,999 of JAKEFK010000231.1, read as the reverse complement.
CAATTTTTTTAGGGAAATAGTGGAGGCGTTCGGGCAATCCAAGCTCCCTTTGGATTTTGTTGATGTACTCAACCGTCGGACCTTTCACTTCAGGATTGCTTCTTCCTTCTAACAAATCCGGATCCACGAGCCCCCGGTGACTGTGCGCCAGCTCATGAAGGAAAATGAGTCCGGCGCCAAATGCTTCGCGCGGAACGCTGCGGTAAGTCACACGCTTCAGATCATTAATATTCAGATCGATTCCTGATCCGGCACTACCCAGTTTCCTGTCTCTGAAAGTGCGAACGCGGTAAACCGAATTTGAGCGAAGAGCGCCGAGCAGCAAAAAACGAGCGGTTAAGGACCACCGTTTTGTGTTCAATAAAGAAAAAGGAATCAAGTTGAACGGTACAGTATTTTCACGGACAAAATTTTTTCTAACGTCCAACCACAAACCGGTTGCGCTTTGCAGATCCTGCAACAATTCTTTTTTATGCTCCGGCTTCGCGGTTGTTTCCATCATCACCAGTGAATTTGAAGTGGAAGTGATCAACAAACAAATAAGAAGGTATAAACTGAGTTTCGATTTTTTCTGTGTCATGGCCACTCCTTGAAGGAAGCGGCAAAGCAATTCATGTACCAGAAACATGTTTGAGCGCCGGCTTGACGGAGAGTGTGTTTCGCGTCCCAGAAATGGAACGATTGCAAATTCCAACATTTTGGGAATTCACAAAATCACTGCATACGCAACCTTTTCCATTAGAATTCGTCTAAGTAAGATATGAGGAGTAGAGACATGGTGTATCCATTGAAAGTTCATCTGTGCTTCATCGTACTTTTGCTTTCCGCGAGTCTTGTGGTTGCGGCAACCGAAGAAGAAGTCGTTCATAAAACATTTCCTTTGAATGAGCAGGGAATTGTGGATCTCTCCAATGTGAATGGAGATGTGACCATTCGCGGATGGGACAAGAATGAAGTTGATATGAAAGCGACTAAGCGCGGGCCTTCTTATTACCTCGATCTTATCGAAATTAAGATCGATTCCACTCCTGCGCGATTATCGATTGATACAAAGTATCCGCGCGGCCGCAAAGAAGCGAACGTTTCGGTTACGTATGAGTTGACGGTGCCGAAACACGCCGTGCTGGACGCGATTCATACTGTGAATGGCGGGATCGAAATTTCCGGAGTAGAGGGAGAAATCAAAATCAACACTGTAAACGGCTCCGCGGAAATTGAAGGAAGCAAATCAACCGTCGATGCTGAAACGGTAAACGGAAGAATCACCGCGACGTGGTTAGATTTTCCGAAGCAAGGGGATGTTAGCATGCGCACAGTCAATGGTGGTTTGAAACTTCATTTGCCGAATAATGCTAATGCCGACGTAAAAGCGTCCTCAATGAACGGAACGATTCGCACGGATTTTCCTATTACGGTTCAAGGCCGGTTCGTTTCGCGCAGCCTGTCCGGAAAAATCGGTGAAGGCGGCACAAACATCGATCTCGAAACCATCAATGGGTCCATCGATATCCTGAAAACGAAGAACTGAGTAGCACAGGCGTCCCCGCCTGTGCGCACAGCCGAGACGGCTGTGCTACTTTGTTAAAATTGGCGCGAGATCCCCAGCTTTTTCATGCGGGCTTCCAGCGTAGTGGGTTTCATACCGAGCAGTTTGGCGGCTCCTTTTTCACCGCTGACGCGCCAGCTGGTCATTTGCAAAACTTCCAGGATGTGTTCCCGCTCCAGCTCTTCCAGAGTGGGAATGTGGGATTCCACCGGAGCGCCACCCGGTCCCGGCAACCACTTTCCCGGCTCCAGCTGCGTGCTTTGACACATAATGACGGCGCGCTCAATCAAATTTTCCAGCTCACGAATATTTCCAGGCCATGAATACGCCAAAAGGGCGTCGATTGTCGGCTGCGGAATTCTTTCGATATTTTTGCGGAATTTTGCCCCGTACTTCATCACAAAATATTTCACAAGTAAGGGAATATCTTCCTTACGTTCCCTCAGTGGCGGAATGCGAATCGGAAAAACGTTCAAACGATAGTAAAGATCTGCGCGAAATTTTCCTTCATGGATTGATTTCTCCAGATCCCGGTTCGTGGCGGCAATGACTCGAACATCCGCCTGAATGGTCTGGTTTCCACCAACGCGTTCAAATTCTCCTTCCTGCAAAACCCGTAGAAGTTTTGCCTGAAGATCCATTTGCAAATCTCCAATCTCATCCAAAAAGATTGTTCCGCCATTTGCAATTTCAAATCTCCCTATTTTCTTCGAAAAAGCGCCGGTGAAAGAACCCTTTTCATGTCCGAACAACTCGCTTTCCATCAAGCCGGAAGGTAGCGCAGCGCAATTAATTTTCACAAGTTGCCTATCTTTACGTGAACTCAACTCGTGGATCGAACGAACCACGAGTTCTTTACCGGTTCCCGTTTCGCCATATAACAGCACTCCGGCATCCGTAGGCGCCACGGTTTCCACCGCCTTCAAGACTCGCCGGATACCAAGGCTCTGTCCCACAATGTTCTTAAACTGGCACTGGACATGAATCTCTTCTTTTAGACACAAAAATTCGTAATCCAGTCTCGCTCGCAAACTCGCAATCTCTTCGTGTGCGAGAATGTTTTCAATCGGCAGCACGATCTGTCGCGCAACCTCCATCAGGAGCTCCGTGTCTTTCGTAGAGTATTGATTGCAATCTTTGCTCCCTATGGTTAACGTACCAAGTACAGTTCCATTTCTACGCAAAGGAACCACAATCCGGTTTTCGCAAACGTGAGGCTCTTTTGTCTGCATTACGTGAAGCAGAATGCCGGCGCCTGCCTGGGCCTTAGTCTCCAGAGCAACGACACCATCTGCTCCTGGAGTTTCCATCAGATCAAAAATACGCAACCCATTTTCATGTCCATCCAATAAGGCCAGCTCAATACTGTCACAGGAAAATGTCTTTCTTATGATTTCGGCAATCCCGCTTAAGAATCTTTCGCGATCAAGACTGGATATCACTTCGTTGATTTCCACTAAAATGCGATACCGTTCATCAAACCATCTGGGATGCATATCCATCTGCTGGTACAAAGCCTCCACTGCCATAAGAGCCTGACCATCTTCAGCCTAGAGTCATCCAGCAACAAAAGACAATCAGTATGGGACGAGCCGTATTTCTGTAGTTACCATGTGGCTGCTTTTTAGCTCAGACTCAATTTTGTATTTTCTGTTCGTTTCTGGGACACATTGGTAAGGGCGAAACGATAAACCAATGGCCATACTAGTTAGACGAAATTTCCTACGCTTTTGTTGCTGCCTTCACCACGAAGTCACGGAGAGCACGAAGAAATTTACACTCGATTTACATCTCCACTCTTTCATAGACCAATCGTGGTTTAATAAAGGCAGCAAGGAGCATAACCGTGCGAAACGATCAGTTGATTCGGCAGTGGACACTACTGTCGCTGCTGGACAACAGTACCGGCAGAAACCAACAATCCCTGGCGGCTGAATTATCCTGCAGCATACGTACTGTCCAGCGAGACCTTGAAGCTTTAACTATTGCCGGGTTTCCCATTACAAATGATGTTCGCGGCCATGAGTTTTACTGGTATTTGAACCCACGGTTCGGAAAACCGGGAATTCCGCTGACATTGACTGAACTTCTTGCGCTGTCCGTATCCAGAAATTTTTACTCGCTTCTTCCGATCGAGGCTCTCAGGCGCGCCTATGATTCCATTATTAATAAGGTAGAAGCGATCATACCTGCCGCCAGAACACTGACAACCATAACGACCCGGGCAGTCGGTGCCAAAAACTACGATTCTCACTGGAATCACCTGCAGATGATCACCGAAGCCATCAAGGCGCGTAAGAGTGTTTCACTGACGTATTATTCTTATGCAAAAAAAGAATTGTCGATTCGAAAAGTCGATCCCTACGATCTATGGCATTCACAAGAGACGATCTATTTGATCGGCTACTGTCACCTTCGACAGGATGTCCGCTTGTTTGCACTTGAAAGAATTCAGCATATTGAAATGACGGAAAATGGTTTCGATGTACGCGAAGGCTACTCTTTGGAAGCTCTTACTACAGACCGTTTCCGCGTGATGCAGGAAGATGAAAGTGTGACAGTTCGAATCCGATTCGCGGAGGCGGTGGCTGATTATGTCAGAGACCGCAAATGGCATCCGACACAGCAAGTAGAACCGCAGAAGGATGGCTCCATCATTCTAACGATCCATGCTGCAGGAACAACTGAATTGCTGAACTGGGTGCTCGGCTACGGCCCCAATGCAGAGATTCTTGAACCGCTGGCGCTACGCGAACGCGCTGCAAGGGCGATTCGAAAAATGGACCGGATCTACAATAAAATGCCGAAACGTCCTCCCGCCAGCGCTGCGCGTTCTCAGAAACAAACTGATATACGGCAAAAAGTACCACTTCGAAATAGAAATGCATGAGCAAATACAGGTCTGTACTGGATCTGATCATGGCGAGGCGCAGCAGATGCCAGTATACGATTTACTGATCTTTGCGGGTTGCTGAAGAAGCTAGGTTTTCAGGAAAGGATAAGAGGCAGCCATCATATTTTTACGCGAAGCGACGTTGAGGAAATATTGAATGTGCAGCCGAAGGGAAATAAGGCAAAGTCTTACCAGGTAAACAGGTCCGTAACCTGGTGCTAAAATACAAGCTGGGAGATTCCGCGGATGTTTAAATACGAAGTGATTCTTTATTTGGAGCCATGAGGATGACGCTTTCATTGCGGAGGTTCCTGAGTTGCCTGGATGCGCAACCGACGGCAAGACCTACCGGGAAGCTTTAGCGAACGTCGAAACCGTCATTCAAGAATGGATTGAAACGGCAAAAGATTTAGGGCGTCCTATTCCGCCGCCAAAAGGACGCCTCGTCTTCGCCTGAGAACATTACTTCGCATGATCATCTTGCAAATGCTCAAAACTGCGACCTGATCTGTCTTAGTTAATGCTTAGTATGGGCAATAGATTCGGAGCGACCTTGTTTGAAGTTTAGAGATTTTTCTCAAGAAGCAACCGGAAGCTTTCCGTTCCTATGGCAGGAGGCACGCTTTCGGCGACCCTTTTTGCCGAAACCGGCTGATCTAAAATTCCGCCGAACCTCGACATAAGCGCCGGTGTTCTCAAGGGCATGGCTCTATCATGGATTGCATAGCAACGACGGAAATTGCCAAAGAATAATTGAATGATGTTTGATTTTGAAAAATGCTTCACGCAGTTGACTGGGAATGATCCTTTTGACTGGCAAAATCGATTATTCCAGAAACTACTTGCGGGAGATTTCCCGGATGTCTGTGACATCCCCACCGGTCTCGGCAAGACTTCGGTGATGGCTATTTGGCTGATCGCACTCGCCTGTCAGTTAGAGGAAAAAGCTCGCACGATTCCTTTGCGATTGGCGTATGTGGTAGATCGCCGTGTCATTGTTGACCAAGCGACGACGGAGGCTGAGAACCTGCTGAAAATACTTACTGAAGCTCTTTCGGACAAATCGAGTCATCTCCATTCTTTGGCAAAGACACTTCGTCAAAGGTCAATGAAAGGACAAGAGTCCTTAATCGCGCTTTCAACGCTGCGCGGGCAAAAGGCAGACAATCGCGAGTGGTGCCTTGATCCTTCGCGTCCGGCCATCATCATCGGCACCGTTGATATGATCGGCAGCCGCCTGCTGTTTTCGGGATACGGAAAGGTCGGGATCAATCATCGAAGTCTGCAAGCTGGATTGCTGGGGCAGGATACTGTTGTGGTGATTGACGAAGCGCATCTGTCATCTGTCTTTGTTTCCATTCTCCTCGACATCAAGCTGGCTATTCACCAAACGACTTTGTTGCGCCCGTTTCATGTCATTTCGCTTTCGGCGACTCTCAGCACAACTGGAAAGACTCTGGAACTTGATGAGCAAAAAGAACTCCAAAATGCAGAAGCTAAGCTCCGGTTGAATGCGAAGAAGCAGATCGAATTTCTTCACTTCAATCAAATCGCTAGAGCCAAGGAAGGAAAGAAGGCTTCGCCGAAAGAGATTGATGAGGAGCTTGCCCAGCGCCTGGTAAATCGCGCGATTCAATATGAGAGTGAGCTTGAAGCAAAACCCGCCAGGTCAATTGTCATCTTTGTGCAAACCGTGAATCTGGTTAACCTGATCGCCGAGAAGTTGAGAGACAAACTTGAACAGCTTGCGCTCCAGCGCACCGTAGAAGAATTCAAAGACGAAAAGGAACAGAACATACTTCGCCAGGCGATTGAAGCTCGCATCCTGAAAATGACTGGAGAAATGCGGGGATACGAGCGTGACAGGGAGCATTTGGTTCAATCTCCGAAATTCCAGGCGTTCTTGCCGGAACGTGACCGCCAAACACCGCGTCCGCCGCAGTACCTGATTGCAACATCCAGCGCGGAAGTTGGAGTCAACCTGGATGCCGATGATGGGCTGTCCGATCTGTCCACCCTCGACAGTATGATTCAGCGCATCGGGCGCATTAACCGATTTGGGAAGACTGAATCCACAATCAGCGTCATCGTTGATGAACAAGGTCTCAATGCCTTAGCGTCGGATTTCAAAAAGATGAAGAGCATCAGCAAGGCATTGTTGCTACTGACTGCAGAGATAGACCAGCTGCAAGCTCAGTTGGCAAAACCGTCTGCTGAGAAGGCCGCAAAGAAAGACATTCAGAAAAAGATCACACTCAAAAAGACCGAAAAGAAGAATCTGGAAAAAAGCGGAGTTGATTACGGAATGCACAATGTCGAGCGTGAAGAGGCGAAGGTCTATTTCACCTGGAAGGCTTTGAAATCCAGGGAAGACGAGAACGGGAAGATCAATGCATCCCCGTTGGCCTTGCGTGGTTTGTTGACAACCAATCAGGAAGCCTTGCCGGACATTCCAGTGCGTCCGCCCTTTGATGAAGCCCGAGTGGATGATTGGGCAATGACTTCGCTCAAGCAATCGGAATATCCGCGTCCGCTGGTTCAATACTGGCTGCGCGGTGTGGTTGATGATGAAACAGCGCAAACAACACTTGTTTGGCGGATTGATCTTGACTACTTTGATTTTGCTGGCATTTCTGAAATAGAGATCAGAAAGTCATTGTCACAAGCGGTCGAATTGGCAACGGCGATTCCAATTCAGCCGCAGGAACGTGCCAACATTGCCACGTTTCGCGCCGCAGCCTTGTTTAAGGTGTTGGCGGAAAAATCTCCGGACAAGCCGATTGTCCTGATTGATCCTGGTGGTGAAGCAAAGGCATATGCGCTGCGCCAGATCAAAGAAAATAAAAACCTCTTCGCGTTACTGGCATTTTCCACAGCCATTCTTCCGTGTTCAATTGGTGGCTTGGATAACGATGGCAATCCATTAGACAAATTACCCAAAGAACCCAAGTCTGTTAAAGATGTGGTTGGAAATGAATGGACGCGCTATCTTGTCGTTCGCCATTCATCTGATATTTATTCGATCAAGCAACACGACCAGTCCACCGACGGAGAAAGGCGCTTTGCAACGTGGCAAGGGGCTATAAGGTCAATCAAAGACAAAGGTGTTTGCGACAACGCCAAAGAGATTCAGAAAGTGTTTGCCGATGTTAACGAAGAAGAGAAGAATGCCTTCAGCTACATTGCTTTCTTTTTCAATCAAAATGCGGGTAGCGGCGAGAAAAAAGCTTCCCTCGAAGCCGACCGCTTTCTGCGCGAGGATGTTGATGATGTTGCATCGCTTGGACTGCAGACTCGAACCGTCGCTGAGCACGATGCCGATGTGGAGAAATATGCGCGCGACCTGGCCCAGAAAATCGGCATGCCGGATGAAGTGATTGAACTTTTAGCCGCCGCTGGATTTCGTCATGATCTAGGCAAGGCCCGCGAGTGGTGGCAGAATGCGATTGGCAATTTCAATGAGACCGCCTACGCGAAATCCAACGTCAACTCTTTCGACCACGGTTTCAATCAAGGCTACCGTCACGAGTTCGGATCGCTGATTGAGTCGCTCGGCGATGAAGCACTCAAAGCGCATACGCATCGTGATCTGATCCTGCATTTGATCGCGGCGCATCACGGATATGCGCGCCCGCACTTCCCTGAAAGGGCTTTTGATCGCAATCAAACTAAACCCGAAAACCAGCGCATCGCTCACGATGTAATGCTGCGGTTCAATCGCTTGCAACAACAATATGGCTGGTGGCAACTCGCATATCTGGAAGCATTGCTGAAAGCCGCGGACGCAATGGCTTCGCGCGATCTCAGTCGAGGTGAACTATGAAATACGACATCTTGGTGAATCCGTTGAATCCGGTTGAATATTTAGCCTGCTGTGGTGTCTTTGAGATTCTCACTCGCTTCGACGCAAGAGCCACAAGCTGGTGGGAGCTTGGGCCGCAACCACGCTTCTGGCTGGAAAGTGAAGTTGATGAAACATCACTTCTGACTTGTCTGACGCAAGCTCTGGCCGATTACAGCCAACGACAAGAACGAAAAGAAAATCAAAATGATGCAACACCGATTTCAGAAGAAGAGGACCGCGGCCAAGACCCAGAGAGTGAAGAGGAAACCAATGAAGGCATTTTGCTCAGCCATCAATTTTCATTGAACGACCGGGTCATCACCCTGAATCTGGACTGGTGGTACGAAACGCTCACGCCGCAAAAAAAGATCAAAGCGAAAAGCGCGTGGAAGATGTACGCCGGGCAGCAAACCGCGGAAAAGATCATCCGCGATATGACGGCCAATGCCGCGCAGTTGCTCAGTAGAAATTCTGTCGCCCGCCTAACAGACCTCATCAAGTTGTCGGCCAGGATGACTGGGCGATTTGGGTTTGATCCCCGTTCCTCACGGAATTCACTGGATGCGGGCTATTCCGCCAACGATCTCAAGCTCCCGATTGCAACCTATCCTTTTGCTGAAATGCTGACGACACTTGCCACTCAGTATTTCTTCCCTCAGCGAAATCAACGGAGCGCCGGCATCACTTCATCCCGCGGGTGGATCAAAAGCGACGTTTTTCAATACGCGCTTTGGAAAACACCCCTCCCAATCCCGTTGGCGCGAGTGGCCGCAATTGGGGCTGCCATCAACAAAGCTGATGTGATCCCAGTTGAGGCCGAACGAGCGAACCGCGATAAATATTCAAACTTTAAAATGGCCGCGATGACTACCTGGAAGACGAATAACTAACTTCAGGATTGACGTTCCGATATGCCCGGGAGCGCAAGTTGAAGCCACTATCAAACAAGGAGATTGATATGACGCAAGAAATGAAAATTGGCCGTTATGACGACTTCATCAAATCCGTGGATTGGCTGGCTGATGCCGACCTCCCCGTTGCAATAACGCTGACTGAAATCCTGGAGCCCACCGGAGGCAAGGACGCAATCATCTTTCCCCCGACATTTGCAGTGAAACAGAACGCGCCGCATCCGTATCAGATCGATGAGTTGATCGAAAGGTCAACTAACAGGTTATCTCCGGAAGAGGCGGCAAAGGATGGATTGGAAGCAAACAGTTGTTTGCTCGATAGTGTCGGCTCACAAGCCAATCGCATGGAATCGGTTTTTCAGAAGGAGCCGCTCTCAAAACTAGTCCCGCAAATCATACTCCGGTTGAACGATAAGACCAGCGCCAACTTGTTGGATGTCGGACATCGCATTGCTGATGGAGCCGTTCGATTCTCCGGGTTGCGCAATGATGTGACGGAGGCGATTGAGGCGTTGCGGGACTACGCAAACGCCAAACCACTAGCCGTGCTCGCTCCGACTTCGCTCGTCTTTGGTTTTTGGGACTCACGCCCTGAGACCACGATGCACAAGTTCGGGCGGATGTTGTCATCAACGATTCGCGCAACAAACGTTGGAATCGTCAAACGATCTGCTCAGTTCAATCCCACGTTTGATCCGATACAATTGGGATTGGCTGACGAACTGCCGGAGGGAGAAACCGAAACACACGACAATTCCGGCAAAGCGGCTGACACCAAAGATCCACTGTCACAGCTCGGCCTGCGCGCGGTCCCCGCAGTCAATACGCACGGCGGCGTACGGGTTTTTGGTCAGATTGTGCGCCGTACACAGATCAACTTAGTTCGCTTGCGCGCGTTAGCAATTACGAATGAAGGCAAGATTGAACCAACGGAAACACTGAAATTAAGGCGGTATATCCTGAGTCTGGCTTTGGTCGCGGCGCGTGCGCAAACAAATTACAACTTACGTGAGGGTTGTTTGTTGCGCTGCATTCAATCGCAAGCGCATTGGGTGTTCACAAATAGCGAAAGTAAATCGTTTGAATGGGATCGCCAGATTGTATTGGACTTTGCCCAAGAGGCGGCTGGCGATTTTGGCGTTGGCACAGATAAAACGGTGGACTTCGATGTTAAGGCGATGAGGGAAGCCGTGGAAACAGTCAAAAAGTCAAAAAAAGCTTCGACAAAGAGGAAATAATGGAGGACGCTATGCAATTGAATCTGGTCGTGACTTTTGCGACAGGTCGGTATCACGGCCGTATTGGCGACGAAGAGTTGGAGTGGCCACCTTCACCTTCGCGGCTCTTTCAGGCTCTGATTGCCGGCAGCCATTGCGGCTGTTATGACGTGGTTCACGCAGACAAACGCGATTGTGCGCTCCAATGGCTCGAATCACTCGCCCCGCCTGTGATTGAAATTCCTGGCTGCCACGAAACGGGAAGAGGAATCACGAATTATGTTCCCAACAATGATAATCAAATACCACGGGCGCATCTTCCGGACTCAGGTCATGTGCGAACCGCCAAATCGTTTTTGGCAATGGTCTTTCCCGGTGGCAATACTTTGCGGTATTGCTGGCACTTTGAAAGCAATCAGGGAGCCGATGAAAACGCATTGGTGATTTGTTCCATGGCGCGGCTGATTACTCATCTTGGGCAGCATCAAGACACAGTCTACGCGCGTGGCGAAATAGTCTACGACTCGTCAGCGTCCGAATTTGGGAAGTTGATGCGGCCAATTGAGCGAAATGACGGGACGTGGACTTCGCCCAACTCCGGGTCGCTAGAAGCTTATAAGCGTCGTCACCGGACATGGTTGAAAGGTGATTCAAAAGATGATGTATCAGTTCCCGATCGACGTGCGCATTACCGCTCGCCGGAAACGATCAGCCTTGATGCGCCGATGGCATTGTTTGAGTTGTGGCGGAACGAAGACGAAAGACTTCGCTACGACCCACGTGACCTGCGCCAGCCTGCATCAATGGTCAAACACGCAATGATTGAATGGCTCGAAGCACATCCTGCGTTTCGTGAGCATTACGGGGCAGTGCTGACTTCCCGTCTGATTGCCGGACACGAAGCCAATAAACAACACGGCGTTCAATTCAATGGCGCACACATCGCCTGCGTGCCGATTCCAAGTTTGAGTCAGCACGACGTTGCGGATGGATTGATTCGACGTGTTTTATTGATTGTCCTGGGCCCGGAAGAGAAGAAAGCGATTGAACTATTCGAGAGTGTCTCGAATGGAATTAATGGCGCTGCGTTGAAAGATCAGTCTGTAAAGGTTGGATATTTGAAGAAAGCGTCACTGAAGGATTCTGTGATTCGCTTGTTCACAAAAAGAGCGTATCGTGTTTGGCGCACTGTCACACCCATCATTCTGACAGGCTTGATGCGGCGTGGTCGTGGGGCTGAAACGTTAATTGCGCGCGCATTGAAGCAAGCGGGTATCCAAGAGAGTGAGGTGGAATCCATTGCAGCTTTCAGCGGACCGATTGTGCCGAAGACAGTTCACGCACTTGATTATCGGATCGAGAAGAACAGTTACCTTGCCCAAACGCCACGTTATCACGCTGAGATTATTTTCAAGCGACTAGTTGAAGGCGCGTTAGTAATCGGACGCGGGAGGCATTATGGCTTTGGCTTGATGATGCCATGTCTTAAAAAGCCATCAGAGATTCTCAGATGATTGTTGGAGAATTATCAAATGCCTGAAATCCTTGTGCTCCGGTGAAAATATCGAGAACATCATCTTTGCCTCGCGAAATCTGCGACTCGCAAGTCCCGCCATAACCTGATTCTGAGACAATTCTTGCTGGTGCGGGAAAACGGCGCACCGGCACCAGTCGACGCATTCTGGACCGCTCGTTTAATTTTCGAAAAACCAATCTTCGGCCCTATTTGTTTGGGCTACGGAAGTCATTTTGGGTTGGGCCGCTTTTGCGCCGTCGATACGGAAGAAAAGAAGGCGCTTCTCAGCAAGGGGATTTTGACGACTACATTAGAGGTGGTCGTTGCGTAGCTTACACCGTTGCTGCCGCAAGAAGCTGATGTTAAGTCAGCATCAAAAATTTGTACACACACGCGTCTCAAGCATATAATTGTGCCATGGCAAACCTGAAATATGTGTACTGGCAAGACGAACAGATGATGCTTGGATACCTCGAAGAATATCCTGATTATATGACGCAGGCAGTATCAATGGAAGAACTTGAAGATAATCTCCGGGATATTTACAAAGAACTCACTAGCGGGAACATATCCTCTGTGCGAAAAGTTGCCGAGCTTCAGATCTCTTGAAAAGAGCGGATCTGATTCGGGAGCTTGAAAAGAAAGGTTGTGTCTTTATCAGACACGGCGGAAAACACGACTGGTACCAAAACCCGAAAACAAAAGTCGCCCAGCCAATTCCAAGGCACAAGGAAATAAACGAAAATCTCGCGAAACACATCCTCAAAAAATTGCAATAAAGTAACTCTGACCGGAGCTGTCGTAGTTTGAACCTACAATTGCAATCATATGGCAAACCCGGAACCGATCGAAGTTGCCCATGAGCAAGAGGCGCGCGAAAATCTTTTGCCGGCCCGGATGTTGAATGAATATGCCTATTGTCCTCGCCTCTTTCATCTGGAATATGTCGACCAGCAGTTTCGGCACAACAGCGATACTCTGGATGGCCGCCTCATACACCGGCGCGTTGATCACGAAAAAGGCGTTGCACCTGGTCCAACCGAATTGTCGAAACAAGACACGATCCATGCTCGCTCCGTATTACTGTCTGATCATGAATTAGGTGCGATTGCAAGAATCGATTTACTCGAAGGGGAAGATGAAAAAGTTGTTCCAGTAGATTATAAGCGTGGCAAACCTCCGGATATTCCTGAAGGGGCGTATGAACCGGAACGCGTGCAGGTATGTTTGCAAGGCCTTCTTCTTCAAAGGAACGGCTATTCCTGCGATCAGGGTGTGTTGTATTTTGCTGAGGCGCAGAAACGCGTTCCTGTGCTTTTTACCGAAATTCTTGTACAAAGAACTCTGGAATTGTTGGCCCAAGCACGGAACGCGGCAAAGTCGGGAATTCTTCCACCACCGCTCGTTCAATCTCCCAAATGCGGGAGGTGCTCGCTGGTTAGCATCTGCCTGCCTGATGAAACGAATCTACTAAGGAGCGACCTGGCGCCGGGCGCCCTCAGGCCACCGGCAGTCGCAGGAAATTCCGACGTCCGGCGACTCATCCCCGCCAGGGATGATGGAATGCCGCTGTATGTTCAGGGCTACGCGCGCAGTGTTGGAATCAGCGGAGAGCTTTTGGAAATACGCGAAAAAGGAAAAGTAATCGATCGCGTCAAGCTTCTTGATGTCACACAGTTATGCCTTTTCGGAAATAATCAAATATCGGCACAGGCATTGCGGGAATTGGCTATGCGAGAAATCCCGATCATCCATCTTTCTTCTGGTGGGTGGCTTGTGGCGGTCACCACTCAACCGCCGCATAAAAACATTGAATTAAGAAAGGCGCAGTTCGCAAAGTCAGCAGACCTTTCTTACACGCTTGCGCTGTCGAAAGCATTTGTTTCGGGAAAGATTCGAAATTGCAGAACGTTTTTGCGGCGCAATGCACACGATGTCCCGAAAGAAACGCTGAACAGGCTTGTTCAATGGCGCGGCAGGGCCGATCGATGCGAGACGATGGACCAGCTTCTTGGTTGTGAAGGCATGGCTGCGCGGGAGTACTTTTCACATTTGCCCCAAATGTTGAAGTCCAGGAATGGAGGAAACATTCTTTTCGATTTTCACTCGCGCAATCGCCGGCCGCCGCGGGATCCGGTTAATGCGCTGTTATCTTTCTTGTATTCGATGCTCATGAAGGATACTTTGTCGTCTGCTACAGCCGTTGGCATGGATCCATACCTGGGCTTTTATCATCAGTCACATTATGGCCGTCCGGCGCTCGCGCTCGATCTGATGGAGGAATTCCGTCCGCTTGTTGCTGATTCGGTCGCCATAGCCATGATCAATAACGGAGAAATTCAACCTTTCGATTTTGTTTCCCGCGCGGGCGCCACAGGACTGACCGAGACCGGCAGGAGACATGTTCTTGCGGCGTACGAACGGCGCATGGACACGCTCATTACTCATCCCCTTTTCGGCTATTCGATCAGCTACCGAAGAGTGCTTGAAGTGCAGGCCAGGTTGGTAAGTCGATGTATTACCGGTGAATTGGAGCGCTATATTCCATTCTGCACACGATGAACGATGCGGATTACTTATCTTGTTTGCTATGACATTTCAGATGATCGAAGACTCAGACAAGTTCATAAATTCATGCTCGGCTTTGGGGAGCGCGTTCAGTATTCCGTATTCTTTTGCGATTTATCCGACTCAGAAAAGATATTGATGTTCGAAGGTTTGCATCCGCTGATCAACCACCGGGAAGACAAAGTCATGATCGTGCGGCTCGGACCTGCTGATGGCAGACTCTCGGAACACATTGAAACGCTTGGCGTATCTTCTTCGCTTCAAACTGCAGACAGGAAAGCTCTCATTTTTTAATCGAGCGCGGAACCGATGCTAAGCTCTCCCATTGCTCTTGATGCTCTAAGTTGTTGGAGCTTCTAAACCGGAGTAAAATCAACAATGAATCCCCAAAGAATTTCGATGTCGGGCTGGCGCTCCTCGCATTCAGCGCCGCAAACATCTGGATCTTTGACAATTAGAATGCGCGCTGTTTCCGCGTTCATCCGAACGCGGCCCCATTGAAGC
>JAKEFK010000230.1 GCA_022616075.1 bacterium | reverse complement strand
CTAGGTAGCGCGGCCGTCTCGGCTGCGGCTCTTCGCAGGCGGGACGCCCGCGCTACATTGCTTCCAACTGTACAGCGGTGCTCCGCAATCCGCAACTTTTCAAAACGGCACCTTTCTAATAGAATCAGCTTCTTCGTAATGGACAGAATCAAAACAAAGGTGTGCATTATCGGCTCGGGCATTGCAGGATGTCTTTGTGCTAAGTATCTTGCGAAGAAGGTGGATGACATTCTGATCGTAGAAAGAGGAGCATCCGTCAGCCACAATTGGTCCATCCAAACCGGTGAGCATGAAAAAGCCGTGCCGACTGCGGAGCATCATCACGTCGTGGCGGAGGGCCAGCATCATACATTCGCATATCTTTACGCCTTAGGCGGAACAGTCAATCACTGGACCGGTCAGGCTCCACGTTTCATACCGAACGACTTTAGGATGAAATCCCTCTATGGAATCATGGAGGATTGGCCGATTACTTACGAAGAGCTGGAGCCATTCTATTGTCTGGCCGAAGAAGAGTTGGTGATTGCAGGGGCTTCTGACAATCCACGGATCCCGCGATCGAAACCTTATCCTCAGCCTCCGCATCCCTTCAGCCCGGCGGATTTACTGGTCAAACAATGTTTTCCATCGGGATCGGTTGTATCATGTCCTCAGGCTCGTCCCACGCAGGACGTCAATCATCGGCCGTCATGCTGCGGCTCCGCGCGATGTTATCTCTGTCCTGTTGATTCTAAATACACTCCATTGAATACTCACATTCCTCAGTTGGAATCACTTTCCAACGTTAGAATCCTAACCGAAACTGTGGTTCTCGAATTGAAGAGTTCAGGAAGAACCGTGCATTCCGCTGTCGCGAAAAAGGGTGATGGGAGCGAAGTGGTCATCGAAGCTGACTTGTTTATTTTGGCTGCAAATGCTTTGGAAAATCCTGCCATCCTTCTCCGAAGTAGCATGCTGCCACAGCACCCTTTAACTGGTCGATATTTGTTTGATCATCCGGTTTTGCTCCTCACCGCATTAATATCAAAAGACGGATTCCCCAATTACGGAAATAGTTTCTTTACGGCGAGTTGCTATTACTTCTACGATGGAACCTTTCGCGCGAAACGTGCAGGAGCTCTCGGAGATGTCATCAATATGGCCGGACTCCCTCCACATGATATGACTCCTCTCGTTGCGGACGAAACAGGTCTGAGCGGCAAGCGTTTGCGAGAGGAAACAGCAATTCGATTTCGAAAACAGGTAAGCATTAATTTCCTGCTCGATGACATTCCTGATCCGGATCGGCACATTCGCATCGGGAAGAAACGCAATCAACTGGGGATTCCTGTTTCAGAGATCTACCATCCTCCTTTCTCCTCCTATCTCGAAAGCGGCAAAGATGAGATAATTGATGCGATTCCGAAAATGCTGGCGAGCCTCGGGCCGAAAAAGCTGATTCATAAATGGAAGCCAGGCACAGGCGCCGGTCATCTTTTAGGAACTTGCCGCATGGGTGATCAAAAGAACGGAGTCGTCGATCGTTCTCTCAGGTACCATCTGCTCGATAACCTTTTCATCCTGGGTGGATCCGCTTTTCCGACATACTCGCCTGCCAACCCGACATTGACAATTGCCGCTCTGGCTATTCGCCTGGCCGATTATATTGGAGCTAACAGTGAAAAAGAGAACAAAAACATTAAAAAAGATATTCGTGATCCTGATCATTAATGCAGTTTTACTTACATTCCTTGCTTATTTGTTTGAACGTATTTTTTCTCCGTATTCTGATTTGCCGGTAAATGGCCGCGTGAGTGGTAAATGGTACACATGGGGTCATCTGGTAAAGACCAACAAACATGGTTTTCGAGAAAAGGATTTTTCATCTCATAAACCGCAGGGAACCTTCAGGGTTATGGTCCTGGGCGATTCTTTTACCTGGGGCGCCGGCCTTGCTGTTCGGGAACGATACACCGCGATCGCAGAAAAACTATTAAATCAGCATTTTAATGACAGGAAATTTGAAATGTTGAATTTTGGTATCAGGGGAGCATCAACGATCCAAGAACGAGAAATATTACGAAACTTTTACACGAAAGTTGATCCTGATCTTATTGTCGTAGGTTTTTGTCTAAATGATCCACAACCAAATGATCAAAGTTTCAGTATTGAAAGAGAAAAGCTACAAAACAGTGAAATTGGTCAATCTGTCCAGAAAATAGCAAGGAAATTACGAGAAATCGGGGTTCCTTATACTGGTAAACTTATCTCCAACTCATTTTATAGAACAGCTGAGCTGCTTGACATAATTCCCGTCTGGCAAGTTTCACTTCAACGAAGTTATGAACCATCATCCGCGGATTGGAAAAACTTTATCAGCGCATTAAAAGATATTAAAAAGATATCTGATCAGTTAAACCTTCCCGCTCCTTTTTTTGTCATTTTAAATCAAGGTAGTTCTAATAAATTAGGAACAGACTATAGCCATCCCGATGAGAATCTTCGGATTTACTTAAACTGGTACCATCAGGCAGAAGAAGTAGCAAAAGAGATCGGCTTTATTTCATATAACCATGAATTTGAAATCTCTCACCAATTGCGGAACGAACCACTTGCCATCAATACTCATGATGGTCATCCATCAGCGAATCTGAATCGTATCTATGGAAAAAAACTCTATGAACAGATTGTCACGAAAGCCATGGAACGCTAAATCGGCTTCCAGATAAACCATCCCACCGCCAGCCAGGCCAGAATGGAAACCGCGTAAGACGCGTACTCAGCGATACTTCGCTGGAAATGCAATTCAACGATGCCCTTACCTTTGATGACCATTTGATTAGGTGCTGCGCGGAAAAGTGGTATCTCGTTTCCATTCTGGTACGCACGCCAGTTCGGGAAATATGGCACTTTAAGATATACGAACTGCTCGACCGGTGTTTCAATCAAAACTCTAAAATGATCGTTCGCAATCTCATCGACCTGCACCGATGTTCTTGAGTCAAAAGGCCGCGAATCATCAACCGATACACCGCGGGGAACGCTCACCAAAACGCTCGAAAGCGCGCGGTTGTTAGGCCACCATTGTTCGACCCGTTTTTTCCATTCCGTATCCGGAACAACCTCAAGTGACGAAATAACTTCTCCGCGCGAACAGGGTATGCGATACACGGATAAATCTCGTTTGATAGACTGATTGTTGATCTGCATTGGAATCGAAACCAGGAATGGCTGGCTAGCACCCAGTCTCTTCATGGATGCGTCGATCATCTCCGGATGGAGAGTGCCGATCCAGCACACTCCAAGAAACTTCAAGTGCTCCGCGAGTAATTCGCTGTTTGAGTCATAAGCGAACACCCCCCACAGGTAAGGCTTTCCCATCAATTCCACGAGAGTGCTATTGATGGCAGCGCCATTCGCTGCAGACTCTATAAAAAGGCCGCTGAGCAACCGCGCGCCCTGCATCAAAAAGGAATGAGTTAGAAGATGTCGCGCATTCGCCTGCCCCAACACATCGTCAGCAGAATTCCTGGGAACTGCAATCAGTCCAAGCTGGTGATTGGAAAACCCTTTAGGAAGAAAAACACGTGCGCCTTTTTGAAGCTCACCAGCTTCATATACACGCAGAAATACGCTGATGAATATTATGATCGAGATCCCCAACAGGAGGCTCTGCCGGAACCGTTTGGTTGCAAGAGATAAAATACTTACAACGTAGATCATGACGAACACCCATAATCGATGCATATGCAACGGGTAGGGAAAATTTAGACGCGGAAAAATCGCGCTGCTTAACCAAAGCGGGAGGAGTAATCCTGAAAGGAGGAACGCAATTGTCCTTATCGGACTGCCGCCCTTTGTTTTTGCAATCGCAAAACCGATGATCGTCACAACGGCTGCAATGAAAAACCACAGCGCTTCATATTTTTCAAGATACCGGCCACTCTGATATTCGTGGAATAAAACAAGGGGAACCGTCCAAAGCAGTGAAAGCGTGGCAGCCACGAGCACATGGGCGCCATAACGAATTGCCAGCCTTTTGCTTCTGTAAAAAATGAACAAGTAAACCAGGGAGGCGAGAACGGCTCCAATAGCAACAAACGCATGAGCCAAAACAATCAAGGCGAGCAACGCGCTAGCCGCCATCAGCTTGCGGGTACTGTTCTTCCCCTCCTTCAACCAGGTGAGATAAAAAAAATAAAGAGGCATGGCAAATTGGTGAGTGAGAAGCCCACCCACGATCAAACCCTGGAACGTGCCCCCGAACGACATTGGCGCAACTGTTAAGATCACAAAAATCCAGATGAGTGCAAGGAGTTTGTCGTAACCCCGGACCCCCAAACTCTTCAAAAATGAATTAAGACTGAAAGGAAGTAACGCTACGGAAAAAACGACTAAGATCTTCAGACTCGCCGTTACTCCGATCACCTTCCCCAAACCGCCCGCGAGCCAGTGGAAAAGCGAAGGATAAAAATACCCCTGTGGATATCCGCCAAATGCCAGAGAATTCC
This sequence comes from bacterium, assembly GCA_022616075.1. Classification (NCBI taxonomy): domain Bacteria; species bacterium. The sequence goes on along the minus strand of JAKEFK010000230.1, from coordinate 22,965 downwards.
ACCCAGAAAACCACGGCCAAAGATGTTGTTCAAAGTACGCTGCTGCAAAAACGTGGCCGGGAGTGTCCCACGCGGACAGAGGTGACAGCAAGAAAACCCCGGCAAAGAATGCCGTTACCAGTCCGATACTCAGATACGTTGTAAGAGTGAAAACCTTTGTTCCTCTCTCATCGTAATCACTCAACTTTCATTCTCTAATGGGACAACAAAGTAGCGCGGACGTCCCGTTCGCGCAGTGTGCCGGCGAGACGCCCGCACTACTTTTTCATTGCAGAATCTCAGATTCTGTTCACGTTTTCAAGCATAAGAAAGCGCGCTTGCTCCCCTTTTAGCAATAGTGTTACTATCACGTGCGCGATCGTTTCAAGACAAGAGTGGATGAAAAAACAAAGCAGTATAACGGCTTTGGGATATCTCCAGTGAAAAAAAATATCATTTCAATAGATACGCTGATTCTTTTTCTTGCAACTCTGTCCGTAATCAAACTTGCCCCCGCCAAGGTCATAGCTTATCCCATTCTTCTGTTGCTCCTGGGGATTTATGTCTTGATTGACCTGCTGAATACACGCGGCGAAGATACGGTTTACCGATATAAATTCGCGGTCATTATTCTAATTATCTCTCTTTTAGCTGTTGTACCGTGTCTCCATAGAATATCTTTGAGGCATCATAGCGAACCTCACCATTTCGCTCACGACGGCGGGGTGATTCTGACAGAAGAAGCGGTTAAATATTTCCTGAGTGGGAAAAATCCATACGAAGAGGACTACTACGGTACGGCACTTGAAGACTACTACACAGTATATAAGCTTGGTGACATAAGAAACTCAGTCATTCAGCATTACACTTATCTGCCACTCACATTTATTCTGCCACTTCCCTTTTATATTCTTTCGAAAGCTATCCTGGGCTGGTTTGATATGAGATTTATCTACCTTCTGATGTTCATCCTATCTCTTTTGATCCTCCCCAGGCTTACCGATAGTAATCAGAATAAAGCCCTTCTTCTCACGATCTTTGCATTGAACCCCCTTTTTACCAATTTCATTGCGACCGGGAGAAATGATGTTTTTCTCCTGTTCTGGATCATTCTCAGCGTGTTTTTTCTAACGCTTGATAAACCCCGCACTGCTTCTGCTTTTCTCGGATTTGCCTGTGTCAGCAAACTCACTGCGTTGTGTCTGATTCCATTTTTTTTAACTTACCTCCTGAATAAGGATAGTGAATCAGTGCCTTTCACCCAAAAAATATCTTTTGTTTTTAAGCAGGCCTATCCGTTGGTGCTGATTATTGTAATCTTCATTCTTCCTTTTCTTATTTGGGATGTTCATTCTTTCAGGGAGGACATATTAAACTGGGATGAGGCTTATCCTTTGGGAGGGACGCCCGGGTTTGGATTTGCAAACCTGCTGCTATATACGGGATATTCAAAAAATGACTATTTCCCGTTCAAATACCTGCAGCTCATACTCGGACTGCCATTGCTCTATTTTTTATTAAAAAGACAGCTAAAAAATAATACGATCAATCTTATGCTTGTGAATTACGGATTCCTTTCTCTTACATTGCTTTATTTTTCAAGATTCCTGCATGACAATTACATAGGTTACGGTTTTTCGATATTCTGTCTGGGATTTTTTGCAAATAAAAGGAATGCCGCTGGAATGTTTTAAATAGACAGACGCCTTCAATACAAAGTAGCGCGGACGTCCCGTCTGCGCAGGGCCACAGGCGAGACGCCTGTGCTACTAGTTGAAGTATCCTAAGGCCTTCAAGCTTTCGATTTGATCCGGAGAGAGACCCTCCACCTCATTCGAAACCTGAATTCCTAATTGGCGATTCAGTAAGGATTCAAGTTTGTGGGCAATTTCCTTTTTGTCGGGGTAAAGATTTCGTGACTCATGCGGATCTGTGGGGAGATGGTACAATTCATAACTTCTCTGAAGATCATCGTTGCGGATCAGCTTCCACTCCAACGTCCGGACCGAGTGCTTCACCAGCTTTCTTCGAAAGTTATTAATAATCATGACTCGCTCATTTTGTTCGGCTTGGTGATTTGCAATGCCAACCAGGTCCAGGGAATCAGGAGCTTGTGCTGACTTCACGCTGGCAGCTTTCAGGATCGTCTGAAAAATATCGGTCAAAGGAACTTGCTGCTGAATCACTGTACCGGGCCTGACCTTTTGCGGATAACGAAGGATGAGTGGAACACGAATCACTGGCTCATACAGGCTCTTGTGCTCGTAGTAGTATCCGTGCTCTCCCAGATTCTCACCATGATCGGCCGTGAAAATCAAAAGAGTGCTGTCATAAATGTTCTTTTCTTTCAGAAAAGCAATCAGGCGGCCTATCTGAGCATCAACGGTCGCAACTTCAGAACCGTACAATTGTTTCTGATAAGGCAACTCCTCAGGTTTGGAACGCTGCTTATCATGTGAATTTAGATTGCCCCCTCCATACGGGTAATGTGGATCATAGTAATGAACGAAAAGAAAGAAAGGGGAATTGAAGTTCGTTCTTAACCATTTCAGAGCTGAATCAGTCGTCGTCCTGGCTCCTTTGGAGAGGTCTTTTTTGAAATATTTTGAAACGAATCTCCCAGAGTAAGCTCCTCCAAAATAATCAATCCAGGCAATGTTATCGTCGTACTTTTGAAACCCCGGATGGAGCCGGGAGTTTTGAATTTGCAATGGCCACCCCGATATGAAACCGCCGGTTCTGAATCCTTCTTTTCGGAGAATGGAAGTTAGAGTTGGAATCTTTTTAGGAAGAAGAAAGCCATTCATAAAAACGCCATGGATCAATGGAGATAGTCCGGTCAACATGCTCATATGGGAAGGTCCGGTCAATGGCATTGGACACACTGCATTGTCAAATCGTGCACCTTCGGTGGCGATCTGATCAATTACTGGTGTTCGAACATGAGGAGATCCATACGTGCTGAGAAAGTCGCAACGAAGCGTGTCGACGCTGATCAGTACTATGCGGGTTGCTGAGTTGTCCGGTCGATTCAGAGCCAAATGATTGGAACTCCGAACCCATTGAACGAGGAAAACGATGACGATTGGCCCAAAGGCAAGACCAGCAATTATTTTGATCAGGAAAGATCGCGAGAGTCTGGAGAGAACGTAACGATGAACGAGCCTGGCAAGCCTCATGCAAGTGTAGTAAGCCGCTGCTGTAATGAGAAGAGCCACTATAAGTTGAATGATGAATGGATAACTCTGCAACGGAAGGCGGTATCGGAGTACCCAAATCACCATTCCCAACAGCGTGGCAGTTGCAATTCCGAATTCAGGCCAGAGTAACACCCGGAACGCCGAACGTACTTTTTCAATCCGTCCACTCAGCGCGAGAAGCGCCCAGTGAAATGTTCCTAGAATCAAAGAACATGCAACTGCAAATGCGACATTCCTGCCCATGTAGGAAAGGGAATCCCACTGATTCCATTGCGAATATTCCACCAAAATGCGAAATGCCACCTCCCATGACGTGGCCACAAAGAAGCAGGCCACCCATGATCCCAGAATGGTTCCAGGTTCAACACGCCTACGATCCTTGACGACAGAAAAGTTCACAGACCTCCTTTCTTTTGCTCCTTCAGAAGGTCTACGATCCGGTTCATTATGCTGAACCCAAGCAACTGAAATCCCAACAAGACCAGGAGACCTCCCGTTACGATATAGCTCCAGTGCACAAAGATTTTTCTTAGACTAACATATTGCAGAATTGCATTCGCATTTAACAGCACTGCTGCCAGAATACATAGAATGCCCAGAAAAGTGAGACGATTCAAAACAGTCTTATCTAAAATTCGTTCAACTGCTGTTTCCATCTCGTAGTTGTGAATCAGGTTCGTGATTGCTTGAGTCATCAAGCCGAGAAACAACATTTGAACTCCGGATATGCCGGCCACAAGTACAAACAAAAGCCTGTAGATACGATCTTCAGGAACATTTCTTTGCCGGATGTAATGGACAATAGGATCGATTCCGTACAGAAGGGCCAAAAAAATCAAAACGATCCCGATGCAACCGAACAATCGAAGTGGTTTGTACGTAAAGGAAATCTCGAGGATCGCACCCAGAAATCGGAAACCGTCTTTTATCACGCTCAGCTTGGATCGGCCGACTCGTTCCTCATAAGGAATGGGAACTTCTTCAATTTTGATAGATCTGTCCAGAATCGCTCTTACACTCATCGCAGGTGTAAAATGCAAACCGTCCGGCAACGGCGAAAGTTTCTTCCAAGATTCTTTCTTCATGATTCGCATCCCACTGGAGATATCGTTTACCTTTTTACTACTAATTGCGTGCACCAGGACACGATAGAAGACATTCCCCAGTTTTCTTGTTAAGGGCATCCGGCTGTTGCGATTCAGACGTCCTCCGATCACAATGTCGGCATCCGTCTCCTTCATTTTATGAATGAGGTCGATGAAATTGAGCGGATCACATGTTCCGTCGGCGTCCAAGAAGCTGAGCAGCTCGCCAGAGGCCTCGGCAAATCCACTCTTAATCGCAGCACCATAGCCGCGGTTCTGCTCATAGCTAATCAATCGGATCCGGTTTTGCATGGAGTACTCTTGTGCAAACCGGGCCGTTGCATCTTGAGAACCGTCATTTACCACTATCACTTCAACATCACTGATCCCTGCATTCGACTGGATTTTCGGGGAAACAGAGAGCGTCCGCTCAATAATCTCGCGGATACCCTCTTCCTCGTTGTAAGCAGGAATGATAATGGAAAGCTTGTTCATGATGAGCGCCCGCCTCCAGGCTGGCATAGAGGATCGCCGGCATTCTGCCGGCATGGTAATACAAATGTAAAAACTCCAGCGCCGGCTAAAAGCCGGCGAACATCAATGCCGCCAGAATGGCGGCGCTCATCTTTGCCTGAGATCCGAAGGACGACACTCGTGAATGTCTGACCGTGGAATCGTCGCGCAGCGACCTCCGGCGTATTCGAGCCCTTCGTAATAATTGTGTTTGCCAACACAGGGATCACTACAGAATCCGTACGAAATACCTCCTCAACCTGATAATGAGTGGTGAGCCAGGTCACATCTCGTTCAAGGTCTCCGTAGAAACTGTGAAGCGCTATGATGTCGCCCGAACGATAAATCGGCTTTTGTTCATATTTGTTCACCTCCCCGTTTGTATAGCAGGACACTTTGAACGGATCATTGGAGAAGATGCGAGAGTCCGGGAAGTGGGATCGAATGTATTGCGCCGAATTCTTAATATCAGCAAACGTATCCTTCTGATAGTGTAGAGCTATCATCGCAAAGACGCTCGATCCAACGATAGTCGCGAATATCAAGCATTTTGAAAACCACTTCGGCAACCGATTTGCAAAGCGGTCCATTCCAGCAGCGGCTTCAATCAACAATACACTGATAGGAAGGGCGAGGAAACGGGTGGTCCAGGCCCAGAAGACTGACAATACAGTCAGGATGCTAACATGAACGTAAGCGATCAGCATAAGCCAAACTTTGCGTTTTGGTGTTAATTCGCTGAACAGGTTGTACCCCGCAAAGATCAGCACAGGAAAGAAAATGACATAAGGATAAATCTCAACATACATCCAGAGATTCCTGAACAACCTCCATGAGCTTAAAGAATGAAGACTTCTCGACATATCACTCCCGTAAGTGGCTCCCCCCTGGGGTACGATCAACATGTAACCGAACCAAAGTAAAAGAGGAGGAAGTGAAAGAAGGACGGACTTGAAATGTCGCCGGCGGAAAGCCTGAATCAGTCCGAAAATCCACAACGGTACAAACGTGAGTCCTTCGGGACGAGTCAAGCCTGCCAATCCTGAAAATAAGATCAACCACGGTAAGGAATTGATCTTTTGATCTGAGAACAGACGAAATGCGTGCAAAATTGCAGTAAACGAAAAGGCTAGAAATAGAGGTTCGCTCAGGACACGCGTAGTGAGAAAAAGAATCTGTGCCGAGACGGTGAATAGGATGGTAGCCAAGAGTGCTGTGCGTTCTCCGTAGACTTCAAGACATAACTGATAAATTGGAAAAAGGCAGAAGAAACCAGCAAGAGCCGATATCAAACGACCGGCAAGAACCGGGTCGAGAAACAGCGCCGGGATTTTTATCAACAACGGGTATACCGGCATGTGTTTGCTGGATACATCAAAAAAATTCTCTCCACCGAAGCTGATGAACCACTTCAGAAATGCGTAACCATCTGTAAATTCGGCCTGGTTGTAATTCAATAGTAGCAGCCGCGATGTAAGAAAAAGCGCGCAGATCAGGAGAAATAATCGATTCGAAAAGTAGCGCGGACATCCCGTCCGCGACGCGGGCCGGAGGCCCGCGCTACTTTCTGTCTTTGGAGGGTACTCGGTACCGTGGACCGTCTTCATGGATTGTGTGCTTCGGAACCGGACCTGATCCACTCGCTCAGGAAGCCAATAGTGGTTGCGATCTGGGAGACCAGCAACAAGAATGAAAGTGAGAGTCCTCTCCAGTTTCGGTTATGTGAAAGCGGATGTCCAAGCAATTCCAGGTAGTAGCGTCGTGATTCCAGTGCAATCCGTTTCCTGTCGCGATTGGCAACGTTTTTGCGCCAGTGAAAAGCCCCACAGCCGTAGTGGAGATGCTGTCGCCAGAAAGTGTAAAAGTTCAAGACGTGAGCGTGATAGATGATTGCAGCAGGTACGAAAATCATTCCATAGCCTTGATGAAACCAACGATTAGAAAAATCACGGTCTTCCGAAGTTCGCATGCGAGGATCAAAGCCGTTGATACTTTTGAACAAATGTGCGGGAAGCGCCATGTTATTGGATGTAAAAAATCTCGCATGACCCGAGTTCGTGTTCAGGCGGCTGTATACGAAATCGATGATACTTTGGCTTGCAGCGGAAAATAAGTTTTCAGGGAGTGCATTGATCGTTCGTCCTCCAACAGCGCAATCAGGAGAGTTCAGTAAGACTGTGGAGAATGCGGAGAGCCATTCCGGTGTTGGTCGACAATCATCATCCGTGAAGGCTAAGTACTCCCCCTTCGCTTTTGCCGCTGCGGCATTCCGGGCCGCGGCTGGCCCGGCATTAGGTTGCGTGATCAGCGTAATATCGAGCTGATTTGCGAAGGATTGAACCACATCCTCAGGCGGAACATCGCTTCCATCATCCACAACAATAACCTCGAAGTGATCCCGTGCGTAATTCAACTCGGCCAGACACCGAAGACAGGAAGCCAATTCTTCAGGACGGTTGTGCGTAGGAATAATCACAGAAAAAAAAAGACTCATCGACCCCCATCATCAACTGGAACTTGCTTTTCTTTTGTATACCGAGAAGCTATCAAATTCTTGAACAGCTTCATAGTTCTGCATTATATACCTGTCCAGAATTGAGGAACCTCTGTAGTTTCTTGTCTGGAAATCCTGATCCCCTCTTCGACTTTCCTGAAGAATCATCCATTCGACATTTTTCGCTTTCAGCTCATCGATCATGCGATGCTGAATTGGTTCTTCTGTTGTAAGTCCGGGTTCCAGAAGAAAGTACTTGACACCGATATTTCGACCTAAGATCCAGCATAACCTTAGTGGACTCATGTAAACGGTCGAGTGATCCTTGAGGCCAACGTAAACCGGATCGTCAGTTCTTGTATGATTTGCTACAAACCTCGCTGCCTGTAGTTCGGCTTTGTCTGGGTATAAAGGGGCGAATGCAGAACTCCGAACGGACATCAATAACTCACTATCACTCCTGTTCCCAAACTGCCAGCGATGGTTCAGGATCTGCCAGGCTTCGGAAAGATTTTTATCCGGCTGTTGAAGAATCTGTTTGAGATGCCAGTAAGCAGGAGAGACGCACAGCGCTAAAATCAATACACCGGAAGCGTACGACGATATTTTCACAATGACCGGAGCTCTCAAAAGAACTTGCCTTTTGAGGATATTGAAACTCAGGAAAATACCGAGAGGAATCAGAACTGAGAAATGCGGTGGATCTATCCTGCTGAGGAAATAGTTTGTGAAGAAGACATACGCCATGAGCAAAGCAAACTCCGATTCCTCAACGCGGTGGAATGCGAATTGAAGAAGGATCAGGATAAAACCGGTAAGAACAATAAATTGAGGAAGGAGATGCTGATACTGTGTTCCAACAAAAGAAAGAATTTCCATGCTCAGAATGGAAGCAAGGAAAGCGATTACAGCACAGAGGTCAATCTTTGACGCTACCTGAATAGAACGAAATATCATCCAAATCAGCGGAAAGACAGCAGCAAACAGCACACCGTAGCCCTGCAATCCTTCAGGTAACGATAGGATTCGATGCTGTTCCAGGCTCTGAGAAGGAAAGATCACAATCTGATACAGCACTTCTTTTGCGAAAGCGCCGTAAGGAACCAGATAAAACAAAAAACAGCCTAGAACAGGTAGTAGGAAGTAGCACAGGCGTTTCGCCTGTGTCACAGGCGGGACGCCTGTGCTACCTCGCAAGGCTTCTGTGGCGAAGGCGGAAAGGATTCCGGCTGCCATGTAGGAACCGAAATTCAGCTTTCCCAGGGATGCCAATCCGATCATGGTCCCGCTGGCAAAAAGTAAAACGCTACTCCTCTTCTTAACACTGAATAGGTACAACAACATACCAATGAGTCCCAAAGCATAAGGGTTCCACCAGGCGTAAGTAAAGACGCGTGCAGCAAGTATCGAACTGATCAAAGTCAGGCTGACACTGAAGTAGGATCCTCTGGAGCTGACTATCTTAAAGCCGAAGTAGCAGCCAATCAAGAATGCAGCAAAAAGAAATTCCTGTAAAATGCGTGCCGAAATCGCAGACATCCCCATGCAGTAGAAGGAGAGCGAATTCAGATAATAATTCAGCGGAGTATACATGGACCAGAAATCCTTGTGAGGACAAAATCCTCTCGAAATAAGAAATCCGCCCATCAATTGAATCGATTCATCGTGACCGCCGACTCTCGATGTGAGGAAATGACTAAAGGAAAGAGAGAGGTAGGAGATGAGAATAAACAAACCAACGATCGCGTAAAATCTTGTGCGCACCAAGAAGCCATTCTACTGCATGCATCGGCCGGCTAAAAGCCGGCGGACATCAATGCCGCCAGAATGGCGGCGCTCTTCTTTATGAGCGCCAGCCTCCAGGCTGGCATAAATGACCGCCGGCATTCTGCCGGCATGGTTCATTTAGAAAACATTCCATACTGTTATGATGTAAGTGATGAGGGGCGATTCATCATCTGCGCAATTCGCTTTGTTTCACGGAACTTTTCGCATTTTCCTTGCTGAAGCGTTGTTGCTGCCGACGGGCCTGATTACAGCGGCATATCTCACCAGAAAATTTGGCCCTGCCGATTACGGACTGTTCACTCTAGCGGCTACCGTCATTTCCTGGATTGAATGGACCGTAAGTTCCATTTTTGCCCGGGCAACATTGAAGTTCACGGCTGAAATAGAAGACTGGAGACCGCTTGGCACAAAGGTAGTCCGGCTTCATACGGTTGTCGGCTGTCTTGCCGCTGCAGGGATCTGGTCTCTTTCCGATTCGGTTGCAGCCTTGCTAGGGGAACCGTTGTTGTCCTCCTGTCTGAAATGGTTCGCTATCGATATCCCATTGTTCAGTATTGCACAGGCTCACCGAAATCTGCTGGTTGGCCTGGGGCGGTTCAATGCCAGAGCAGTGATCAGTGTTGTTCGCTGGCTCGTACGATTACTCGCAGTGATCGGGTTGGTGGAACTGGGATTATCTGTTTCTGGAGCGATTCTGGGAAGTGTGGTGGCAACAATCGTTGAGTTGATCGTTGCGAGATATTATATCCAGCCCTCCATTCTGCAGAGTTCAGATTTTCCACTTCGAAAGCTTTGGGACTATGCCCTTCCCCTTTTTATGTTTGCTTTCAGCATGAGGATCTACGAAAAGTTGGATCTTGTTCTGCTGAAGCCCATGGGCCGAACAACCGCGGACACCGGATTTTACGGAGCAGCTCAGAATCTTTCTCTGGTAGTGAGCCTTTTTTCGCTTTCATTTGCGCCGCTAGTGCTTTCCAGTCTCAGCAGAATGTTGAGTGCAGGTGAGACAGAGAAAGCAAAGGAATTAGGACGGATTTCATTGCGCGTCATTCTGGCATTATTTCCTTTTGCTGCGATGTCTGCTGGGGCATCCGATGAAATTGTTGGTTTGATTTTTGGTCCCATGTTTCAGGAAACCGCTCCAATTCTTGCACGTCTGATTTTTAGCGGAGTATTGCTGGCGGGCATTTCCGTTGTGACCGCAATACTGACTGCCGTTGGAAGACCCGGCCTCACTTTTGCTTTGACCAGTCCGATGGTCCCAATCAGTATGGTAGGTTATCTACTGATGATTCCCCGTGGAGGCGCTATAGCGGCGGCGAACGTCAACCTGGCCGTAACATTTGTGGGGACGATCACGAGTCTGGCAGCGCTGCACCGTATCTGCGGAATTCTGCCTCCTGCTCTGAGCACTGTTCGTGCAGTTTTGATCAGTTTCGTAGCTTATATCATCGCTTCCTGGTGGCCTGCTCACGGTTGGTTGCTCGTCTTGAAACTATTGTGCTTGTCGATGATGATTGGATTAGCGTTGGTGATCTCAGGCGAGGTTCCCTTGCGAGAGTTCATAAACAAAGTAGCGCAGGCGTCCCGCCTGCGAGCTGCCGCAGACGAGACGTCTGCGCTACATTAGGGGCGATGCGGACAGATAGAAAAGTTACATTGTTTTTGGGAGCGCTTCTTCTTTCCTATCAATTACTGGCGTTGGGGGGGCACCAGTATTCCATTGATGGCGCGTTAACCTTTCAGGCTGCACGTGTTCTGTTGGCAGAGAAAACGCTTCACTTCGATCCTCCGCTGAGATGGGGCAATAAATACTACTGGACAAGTAAATATGGTATTGGGATGACGATTGCGTACATTCCCTTTCTTGCAATTGTTCAATTATTTCGCCCGGATTTGATACACATGCAATTCGATTCAAAGCTTCCTTATGATTGGAATTTAATGAGAAACGATCTGTATCTCTATTGTTCGAGCGTCAATCCGATCATCGTTGTTGTTACAGGCATTCTTCTGTATCAGCTGGCTTTAAAAACGGGCCTTTCACGCAAATGGTCATTAGTCACGTCGCTTGTTGCCTGTCTGGCCTCGCCGTATTCTGTGTATGGCCGGTATGATTTTGCTCAGCCATTTGTTGGATTAATTGTGGTCGTCGCAATATTGCTGATTCGCAGAGCTTCGGAAAGTGAAAGTGTACTGCAGTGGTTTTATCCGGGCCTTGCTATCGCATACGGAGTATCCATCCGCCCTGATTTTGTTATGTTTGTGCCCTGGTTTCTTCTTCTGGGATATTGGATGCGGCGCTCAAGCGTTTTTAAGAATCTGCTTGTAATGTGTCTGCCCATGATCTTCAGCGGAATTGTAATTTTGATGTTTAACTATCACAAATTCGGCTCCTTCCTCAATTTCGGCGAAGAGATTATAAAGGCCAGGCCCTCTCTTAGGCGACTGATCGGACTCCTGGTGAGTCCAGGAAGAGGAATTTTTTTCTTTTTCCCGCTTGTTTGTCTGACAGTCAGCGGACTTCTGTCACTGGCGAAAAAAAGGAAATGGGAGGCAATGGCATTTGCAGGAATATTCCTTACTCAACTGTTCTTCTACAGTCTCTGGCATGGCGCGTTTGGCGGCTGGTGCTGGGGGCCGCGTTTCCTTATCCCTGTGATTCCCCTGCTGGTTCTTTGCTGCATCCATTCGGCGGCGGAACACTATTCCAATCCTGCGCGACGAACACTCTTTGTTGGTCTGGTTGTACTAAGCTGGTTTCTAACAGTAAATGGGATCCTTTTTGATTTTGTGCCATTTTATGGGCGATTTTATGAGGGATGGGGAGCACTCAAAGGTACGAAAGAGCATTTCCTTATGAGGGCATCTCCAATAATGAGTGGCTGGAGCTTTTCTCCGTCGGTTGCCAATTACGATCTATTTTTTCTCAAACAAATTGCCGCGAAAAATATCGCTGCAATTGCAACTACATTTTCTCTCCTAACGATCCTGATTGCCAGTGCTTGCCGACTCCCCTATCTACTAAAAGAGTCGGAGGCAAAGTAGCGCGGACGTCCCGTCTGCGCAAACGGACGCAGGCGAGACGCCTGCGCTACTTTCTTCAAATTTTACTTACGCATAACGTTTGCATGACAAACGCATATCACAGCGGACTAGCTTATAGCAATGAAGGACGTTTGTTTGAAACTCTAGTTTTTTTATCGGGCCGCTTAAATGGAGTGTGGGTTCTGAATCCACACTCCATTTTTTATCTTCAACTTCATCCCTCCTTACTTCTGCCTGGATTTCTATCAGACCTTTGGGTTAAAATAATCGCGTTTCCTGCTAAAGACTGATGGCAATCGCAACCGACTCTGAGGATAATCGTCTGGCTGTCGATAGACTCATTGAACAGGAAGAATCCCGAATCCCAGTGGAGTTTAAATACCGGAAATCAGCATGAGTTGAATTTAATCAATCGTGTTGATTGAGCCTTCAGAGTATTGTTTCCGTAAGACTTTCTTGTCGAATTTTCCAACGCTTGTTTTGGGTATGCCTGGAATCACGGAAACGTGATCCGGAAGCCAGAATCTAGGAAAGCGCTCCGCTAAGAAGGAAACGATCTCTTCCTTGTTTATGTTTCCGGAATCGGGTTTTGCTACAATCACGGCAAGCGGACGCTCGGTCCATTTTGGATCCGGCACGGCAATCACTGCCGCCTCCAAAACTTTTGGATGTGACATCAAGGCATTTTCCAGAGCCACGCTGGAAATCCACTCCCCTCCACTTTTGATTACGTCTTTTGTCCTATCCGTGATGTTCACGAAACCATCCGAATTGATCGTTGCGACATCACCAGTTCGAAACCATCCATCGCCAGTGAATTTGTCCGGTGTATTTTCTACCTTGTAATACTGTCGTATTACCCATGGACCTCGAACTTGAATCTCCCCCATGGTCTTGCCATCCCAGGATTGTTCACGCCCGGATTCATCTGCGATTCGCAATTCCACCATGGGAACCGGATAACCTTGCATCGACTTAACATCGATTTTTTCTTTCTCCGAAAGCCCTGTATGATGGCTCTGCAAAATCGAGACAGTTCCAAGGGGTGACATTTCCGTCATTCCCCATGCGTGCAAAACGGTGACACCTAGATCCTTTTCAAAACCTTCAATCAGACTCCGAGGCATAGCGGCCCCCCCAACAATTAACGCCCGTATGCTGGAAATATCTCGCGGCCGCGCTTTGAGTTCCTGATATAGGCCGCCCCAGATCGTCGGAACTCCCGCGGCAATCGTAACGCGGTGATCCGAAATCAATGCGGCAAGAGCAGCCGGTTGCATATGTGGGCCAGGCATGATCATATCGGCGCCGTTCATAACACAACCGTAAGGAAGTCCCCATGCCATCGCATGAAACATAGGAACGACCGGCAGCATAACATCTGTCTCCCGGATTCCCAGACTATTCGAAAGATTTACTCCCAGCGTATGCAGAAAAATGGAGCGATGACTGTACAGGGCACCCTTGGGATTTCCTGTTGTTCCGCTTGTGTAACAGAGTCCTGCCGCCATGTTTTCGTCGATAGATTTCCATTCGTAGTCCTCGCTTGCGTCAGCCATCAAATCCTCGTAAAACGAAACGCCAGGCAATTTTGTCTGGATATCATCTGGTGTGTTAAAGAGCACATAGTGGCGAACTGACCGAACCTTGGGAGCCACGCGCTCCATTAACGGTAGAAGTGTGCCATCAACGAAGATCACTTGATCCTCCGCATGATCGATCAGGTATGCCAGCTCTTCTGGGGAGAGCCGAATATTCAGCGTGTGACAAACAGCACCGGAACAAGGAATCCCGTAGTACATCTCCATGTGCTGGAAATTGTTCCATGAGAGGGTTCCGACTCTGTCGCCGGGCTTAACGCCAAGTTTTTCCAAAACGTTTGCCAATTTCTTGGAGCGTTGATACAACTTCGCGTAGTCATAGGAATGCATTTCGCCGGACGGCATTTTGGTAAGAATTCTTTTCTGCGGATGCAAGCGCCGAGCGTGCTCCAGAATCCGATCTAACGTGAGTGGATAATCCATCATCATTCCGTTCATAGCTGTAATTATAAACTATGTAGCGCGGGCTCCCGCCTGCGCAGACGGGACGTCCGCGCTACTTCGATTACAGGGCCATTTGAATGGTATAGATGGTTCCGTGGTTGGATTCAACATTCAGATTCGCATTGAGCTGTTCGGCCAGCAAGCGAATAATTCGCAATCCAAACGTTGTCGGATTCGAGAAATCGATGTCGGAAGGCAATCCTTTACCATTGTCCCCTATGAGAATGGTCAGAGCTTCGCTAGGAACTTGCTTAATAAAAATTTCGGGGTTTGGCTCATTCACGAAAGCGTGCTTAATCGAATTTGTCAGCACCTCGTTCGTTAGGAGTCCCAGTGGGACCGCTTTGCTGATATCAAGCTCCAGATCTTTCAAGCTGATGGTTGTTTTTACCTGGCGATCGTTCTGCTGATATGAGGTAGATAGATCATCAGCGAGTTTTTCCACGTAGTTTTTGAAGTCGATTTTTGAAAGATCGCTGGAACCATATAACATCTCATGAACCAGAGACATGGATCGAATTCGAGCCTTACAGTCATGAAAGACCTCCAGTGCGTCTTCGCTATCCACGTGACGTGCCTGCATATCAAACAAACTCAAAATCACCTGCAAGTTGTTTTTAACGCGATGGTGAACTTCTTGAATCAATACATCCTTTTCGCCGATCGCCTTTCTTAAACCAGCATCCGTCTCCTCAATTCTTGAAAGCATTTCATTGAACGTCTGTGTTAGCACTCCAAGCTCATCTTTACCCGATCTGGGAACACGTACGCCGTAATCCCTGTTTTCAGAAACCAGACGGGCGGCTTTTGCAAGCGACCGGACAGGATTGGATATGCTTTTGGTGAGAATTGTCGATAGAACGAAGGCAGCAAACAAAGAGAGAACGAAAATCAAGATCACAATCTCTGCATAATTTTGCAGACTTTCATAAATTACGCCCAGGCTGGCACGAAGGAACAGAGTTCCGTAACGTTCCTTAGATTCAACGACAGGCTGAATCACAATCAAATCTTGTTCCTGAAAGCGGTAACCATCGGGACCGGGCTTATCGGGAAAGAGCTCCGGTTTCAGATTGTCCGGATAGAACGCAAACAGTTCCCCATCATGATCGTAAAGAACAGCGGCTTTGATTGTTTTTTCTGCTTTCAACGCATTGAGGACTTCCCTGGCATCTGCAGGGTTTCTGAATGCAAGTGCAGCAGTGCAATTGTCAGAAACCACCCGGGCAAGCGTAGTAACGTTAATTACGAGACTTCGCCGGAATGTGAGCCACTCATAAGAAATAAACGCAACGGCGGTAAGGAGCAGGACAATTCCGCTTGTTGAAAGAATGATCACCATCAACTTGCGTCGTATGGAAAGGTCAGCGTAACCCACTTCAATTCTCAATAATGGTTGACAGTCTCAAGAGTTTTGAGCTGATTTTGAGATTGGCGCTCCGGGCTGCAGAAAGATTCACCGAAACCTGGACTCTCCGGTTTACGAATCGAAAAGCAATCGTACCTCCTCTTTCTGCAGATTCTGGATCTTCTCCTACAAGAAGTACCGGATGCTCGTGGGTCGTCACCAGAACCGCTTCGAAAGGAATATCGGATTTGGCGGAAACAAAAGCCAGATGGCAGGCCGGAGTATTGTCTACATCGCGAATTCTTCGCACCACAATCGGATGCTTACCTACGAATTCACTGGTGACTGACTCATCCAGCGTTCTTCCGAACGGATCTTCGCCAATCAAACAGAGCTGAAAAGGACTGTTGGGAGTGCTGAATGCGTTCTCGGGCCATTGAACAAACTGCGTAAAGTTGTACAGGAATTCGGCCTTCATCTCGTATTCAGCGGACTGCGCATGAATGAAAGAGTTCGCCTGACTCAGCAGAAGTAGAAACAGTAGCCGGAAAATACTCTTGAGTTCAAAAGAATTCATGGATTCAGAACACTGTCCATCGCCGCCAAAAGATCCTCCGGAGTGTAAGGCTTTAACAAATATCGAAAAGAATCAGAATCCAGCGCCTCTATATGAGGAAACTGTTCTCTGCTATGCGCGGATAAAAAGAGAACCCTTGGCTTTTTTGCAAGACTCTGTTGAATCAGACTTGCTGCATGAATTCCATCCATTTCACCCTGAATCCGCACGTCCATCAAAATCAAATCCGGTTTGGATACTTTTGCCTTGTGAATTGCCTCTTCGCTGTTAGAGGCCAAATCAACCACTCGATAGTTATGATCTTCGACAATTAATTTTAGATTTTCTGCAATCAGCCGCTCATCCTCGACTATTAATACCCTCAGCGGGGCACCCGATTCAATGGACATCGACCCTCCAGGTCTACCCCAAAATATAACATCGAGGAATCAATGCGCAACGTGGTGGTGGTGGTGGTGGCAGAGCATTTTCCAAGCGGCGTGTATGAATATGCCAGGAAAGGTAAAGCTTTAAATCAAAATCACTATGGGCGTGAAAATGCTCTGCAGTATCGGAGACGAGGCAGAGCATTTGCGCGCAGGAAATATGTTCGTGCTAATGCGAGCATTGTGCGATCACACGGCCATTCAAAATCAACGGCAAATGCTCTGCCACTACTTCAATCGATAGTGCGTACGATCGTCTTCTATGAAGAGCTCAGCAACACTTCCCTGTTTCGAAATGCGTCCGTTTTGCAAAACAATTACTTCGGAGCACAATCGGACAATCTCATCCGAATCGTGGCTTACATACAGCACCGGAATGTCGATTTTACGGATGAGATGCTCAACATAATCTCTCGTTCGTTCCCGTAAGGGCTCATCCAGATTCGACAAAGGCTCATCAAGAAGGAGTAGTTCCGGATGGATCAAGAGAGCCCGCGCGAGGGCAACCCTTTGTTTTTCACCACCAGAAAGCTGATGAATCCTTTGCTCCATCAGATGCTCAATCTCCAGAGTTTTGAGTAGATCAGAAGAGTCATTCCTCGACGCGCCGTAAAAGACATTTTGCCGCACGCTTAAATGAGGAAACAGGGCGAGATCTTGAGGCACGTAACCGGTCCTTCGTTTTTCAGGTGGGATCATTAATCCGGATCCAATATCGGTAAGCGCCCGTCCTTTAAAATGAATGATTCCACAATCCGGCTTCCTGACTCCCGCAATCGCTTCTAATAGAGTAGTCTTGCCAGACCCGGACGGTCCAAAGATCCCTGTAATCCGCTCCTGTGTTTTAAAGCTTACTTGCAAAGAAAAATGACGGTAACGAATGGAAATGTTTTCCAGTGCCAGCATCAGAAAGATTTCCTTCTTCTCAGAATGAATTCGCTCATCCAGAGCGCTATGAAGCATGGGATGAGCGACAGGAGAACGAGCCGAAACGCCAGAGCATCCTGGCCCAGTTGAATCAGATAAAAAATGGAAACCGAAAGTGTAGCGGTTTTTCCGGGAATATTCCCTGCAACAAGGACAGTCGCTCCAAATTCTCCCAGAGCCCTTCCAAACGCGAGCGCACAACCGGCCATGATTCCACGTTTCGCTAAAGGCATTGTGATTCGCCGGAAGACCTCCCAGGGAGTGCTGCCAAGTGTACGTGCGACCTGTTCCAAACGCGGATTCACTTCTTCAAAGGCAACCCGCGCGGTGCGCACAATAAATGGAAAAGACATGACAGCCATAGCAGCAATCACAGCTCGCCATGTAAATACAATATCTGTCTGGAATAGTTGATGAAAGAGTTGGCCGATAAGACCTCTTTTTCCAAGAAGCTTCAATAAAACGAGTCCTGTGGCTACAGGTGGCATGATGAGGGGCAAGGAAACAAACGTTTCAACGACGGACTTAAAAGGAAAGTTCTTTCGAGCCAGTACCCAGGCAACCATCAGTCCCGGTGGCAGAATAATCAACGTGCTGGCGATAGCTGTACTGACAGTCAGCAGAAGCGTACGGATTTCCAGATCATTCATCCCGCAGATTCTATCATCATGACGAGATTCGATCCGAGGTCGTGAGGTTCTAAAGTCTAGAAAGCACCTTTGGAGGAAAAGATCGCAGCGGGTGTTTTCAGGAGAATTTTGAAATCCAATCCAAGGGACCACCGGTCAATGTATTGAAGATCCAGTTTCATCCATTCTTCATAACTCAAGTGGTTCCTGCCACTGATTTGCCAGATGCAAGTCAAACCGGGCTTGACGGAAAACCGCCGGCGCTGCATTCCATGAATCAACTCGGCCTCTTCACAGGGTAGTGGTCGAGGTCCGACCAGACTCATATCCCCTCTCAAGACATTGAAGAACTGCGGCAGTTCATCCAGGCTGTATTTTCGGAGCCAGCTTCCGATCTTCGTTACGCGTGGATCGTTCTTGATTTTGAAAACAGGGCCTTCCATTTCATTCTGCTCACGCAACTCTTCCTTCTTTTTCTGAGCATCCACAGCCATGGTCCGGAATTTATACATTCTAAATTTTCTTCCATTCAGTCCTGTCCTTTCCTGCACAAATAAGATGGGACCTGCCGAAGTGATTTTCACTAGAAATCCGATGAAAACCAATAGAGGCAGGGTAACCAGCAGCGTAAAAAAGGCAACGCTGCGGTCCAGGACCGCCTTCATCCAGGACGATACTTCATCCGCAGGCGTGGATGCCAGGTAAATAAATGGCCGGTCTAATAGCCTTCCCATATCCACTCGGGAGAAACGCGGCCATCGATCATCGAATAGCATGAGCACGTTTACGCCGACTGTTTCACAAATCTTCAAAAGAGTCTGGTACTGTTCCATCGCAGAAATCCGGATACCGAAAATCACTTCATCGACCACTTCCCTGTGCAGGACCCGGTACAAATCATCCAACGTTCCAAGAACCGGTAAGCCGCCAATTTTACCGCCTTGGGCCGCTTCATTTGTCAAACAGCCGATCAGTTCAAACCCTCGTAGCGGGTGATTTCTCAATTCTTCAATCATCGAAGGAAACTTATCCCCTTCGCCAATCAATAAAGCCTTCCTCGAAATGCCATGGGATTTCTGCCATCGCATCAGAACCACTCTCCATAGAGCGAAGAAAAAGGCAGACATCAGAACAAAAGGGATGACAAAGCTACGATTGACTTCCTTTACGCTGAAGACGAAAAAGATCAAACTGAGAACGAACATCATCGCAAGGCAAAAACGGCCGAACAGATGAATAAATTGTCTTCCGGCTTCGGGCTTTGGAGAGTAAGCGCCCAGAACGAGTAGTGAAATCCATGAGAAAGGAAGACTGACCGCGAGAATCCAGAGATAGTAATCGAGCGGCGCTAATTCCTGAAAAGGCGGGAGTTTGAAAGGTTTTCTTAGATAGTAGCTGGCAAAAAAAGCCAGAATCATAAATATCGAATCGATGATCAGTCCGATCTGTTTTCGCAACTCAATGCGTTCCATCGATATAAGTCCCCTCTGACATTGTATTACGAATATTGTTATTTCGTCCAATGCAAGTCAAGAAGGCGACTTTGATCAATTATGCGAGTCTTTTGATTTTCCACGGAGTGAAGTTATTATGATTTCTGTTTATGGCGCAAAGCTAGGCTCTTTGCTCGGGGCCAGGAACCGAAGTAGCGCCGGGCAGTGTGAGTAAGTGCTGTGTCCTTAAACAATGATTCTCCCTTCTCAATACCAATTCCCAGAGGGAGGCCCTCTCGATGTCGTCTGCGGATTTCTTGAAGGACCGATTCTTTGGTTGGATAGCGCGGTAAGTCGTTTGGACGGCGCTTCTCCATACTCACTCCTGCTGCCTTCAGCGCATTCGACCAGCTTCCGAAAAACTCGCGTGCGCGTCTTACCAACATATTCGGTCGCGTTTCATCAGGTTCTTTAAACAAATCACTCCGGCGCATTCCCAGGCCAATTTCTACCCTTTTGCGAATCGCGGCCAAAACTTCCTTCGGGTTGCGATATAACTGAGCGCCGCGAATGTTTCTAGTGCTTATCCCCAGTTCGCAATACCAGTCGTTATATTTCGGAAAAAAGCAAAGTAGTGCTTTGTACAGACGCAATGCATGTTGCTTTAGATCTCTTACACTTAACGGCTTACCTGTTCGTAGTCGATCCTTTAAAGCTGTTATGACTTGATCTTTACTGGTAAAGTCGCGGTGATCCACCGAATGAATAGCTCGAAACGGTACGCCGGCAGCCTTCGCAGCGGCCGGCCATGACATGTGAAACAATCTGCGTACCACTTTACGATATTTTGTCCGCAATTGCTGAATCGCGATCCCCCGTTTTCCTTCAGGTATTCGGGCAACCCCCCGAATGGCTTTCAACAGCTGTTGACGATCAGATTCCTGGTACGGCAGACGTTGGCTACGTACCTTATCGGGATCGATTCCGGCTGCAATAAGTGCTGCAGAATAAGAGCCAAAACGCCGTCGAGCGGCGTTAAATAGACGTAAATCATCCGTTGTCACCGCAGCAACATTCATAGGAAGTCCACGATTACGTCTTTTTAATATCTCGCGGATTACATCCCGGCGGTTATATCGCACCTTAACATCAGCAAGGCGGACCTCGTCGGGATCAAGCCCTGCTGCCCGCAATGCACCATCCCAGCTTTTGAAAAATTTAGACGAAGCATAAAGGAGGTGCTTTTGCTTTTTATCGATATATCCGCTGTTGAGCGGAACCTTTCGGCGCCAAAGCTCGTGGATTCTGTCCAAAACGTATTCAGCCGACCAAATCGGTTCCCAGTGCGGGACAAGGCGATCTTGACGGCGAAGTGCTCTGCTAATCCGCGAACACATTTCCTCGGACAACATTGGCTCACCTGGGTATTCCGTCCTGTAATCGTGCACTGTTATTTCATGCACACGTAAGTGAAAGCAAAGATTCACTAGTTCCTTGCCGCAGAAAGGACATGGAAGTGTCTCAAGCAGTTCCGTATTTATCTTCGCGTAATCCAAACCTGCGCCAGCGATAGCCTTTGCCCAGCCCCAAAACGGCTTGATTGAATAGACGCGCGTGATCAGTTCCGGATGCGAACGCTTTACCGCTGTAATATTCAACGGTTCACCCTTGCGATGCAGACGGCGAATTTCACCGATAATTTCCCGGCGCGCTTCGGTATATCGACCTTCTTTTTCTGCATTACTTTTGCCGGTTTATGTTGTTCTTGCATATTTTAACATTCCGCTTGCAAGTTAAAAAAAAGTATTGTATAAGATTACCGGTTCAGAAGGCGGGGGAAAAGAACTTTCTGGTACCGTAGACTTTCAGTAGCGACCTAAGGTTAGATCCACATACGACTTCGGGCGCAACCAGGGGACCTCACACCAGATGCCATAAAAACAAGTGTAGATATATTTATGCGCTCAATTAGAACATCCATCCTGCTCATGATTTTATCTATGGTTGCGTCTGCTAACACTGACGACATTCCGCCCGGAGCTTACACAAATGACAAGCTTCGCCTGGGCAGTATCGCGGTTACCGATGGCGCAATCCCAATTATATTTAACGCCGATTTTTTTGTGCGCGACTCAGATGGTCTCAGCCGTCAGCAGAATACACAGGACCTGTTCATCCTCAGGTGGAACGTACAAATCCTGAAAGGTGGTAGCGTCGTGCGCACCATTAATAAGGATGAACCGATCCTTCCACCATTCACATGGGAACAGTTACCCAGACTCAATGGCGAAGGAACGGAACCTTTCGTGAAAGTCATCTCGACGATTTCGTGGGATCTGAAAAATGAGCAAGGGCAGGCCGTGCCCGGCTCTACATTCGCTTATCAGCTCTATATATACGCATCAATCCACAAAACGGACAGACCCACATCATTGGCGCGATTCCGGCAACTTCCGGACAGTTCAACGCCGATGGAGTGAAACCGGAAATTGTTGTCACCGGTGTCACAAATGGCCAGTACAGCAAAACAGACATCCATATCAATGTAGGAATCACAGACAACAGCGGCTCGGTTGAGGAACAGAAAATCGAGCTCGATGGCCAGACGAAAGGAACCCAATTCACGGTTAGCTCAGAAACCCCCGATCCGCACATCCTCTATATATTCGCGCGCGATGCGTCAGGGAATACTGCTGACCCGGTCACAATTTCGTTTGTGATCGACAAAACTTTGCCGGTGATTCAACCACCTGTAATTGGCGCATGCGTTGCCACTCCCGTTTCCCTCGATTTCGGCGCGACTGATGCACATTTGGATACAGTCACCGCAACACTGAACGGCGCGCCCGTCGAACGCGGAACCATCATAAGCCAATCGGGCAACTACATCCTTTTGATCAAGGCGAACGATCTGGCCCAAAATGAATCAACCCAACAACTATCCTTTATTATCGATTCAGTCCCGCCGGTAATTGCAGTCGGTGCATTTCCCCAGTATTCAAATGTCCCTGTCACTCCTTCTATTGAGATCATTGAACAGAATCCGGTCAGGGTTACCTACAAACTCGACAACAGCCCCTACACGCCGGGTACTCCCATCAGCGGAGAAGGTCAACATGTTCTGGAAATTTACGTCAAAGATTGCGCCGGAGCGGAAGCCGCCGAGACTCTCGAAATCAATATTGATAACACATCACCTCAAGTTGTTATCACTCACCCGATCGATGGCCTATTCACAAAACTGAATGTGAATGATGCGCAGGTACAATTCACGGAATCGAGTCCCTATGAAGTGGAGTACTGGCTGAATGGATCGCGCGTTCCAGTCGATTTCGAAGTATCGGACGAAGCAAAACACACTCTGCTCGTTAAGGTGATCGATGCTGCAGCCAACACTGGGTCGGCAACAAGCGAATTTACGATTGATAAAACCGCTCCGGTTGTGAGAATCGATAGCCCGCAAGATGCGAGCTT
>JAKEFK010000229.1 GCA_022616075.1 bacterium | reverse complement strand
TTGAACTCACTCTGTTTTGACATAGGTTTCTATAGAGGTGTACTTATGGCAAAGAAAAAAGCAGCATCGACAAAAGCAGGCAAATACGTGCGGGAAGAAATGCATCATAAACGATCTGGAAAGCACAAAATAAAATCTCGCAAGCAAGCAATTGCCATTGGGCTATCTAAAGCCCGCAAAAAGGGGATTAAGGTGCCGAAGAAGAAAAAGTGATTCAATCCACCTGATAGTTCGGCGCTTCTTTGGTGATAATAACGTCGTGGACGTGGCCTTCTTTTAAGCCGGCGGCGGTGATGCGCATGAATTTGGTTTTCGTTCGCATCTCATCCAGATTTTTGCATCCGCAGTAACCCATGCCGGCGCGCAAACCGCCCACAAGTTGATGAATAATGGTCGACACATTGCCGCGATAAGGAACACGTCCTTCGATCCCTTCCGGAACCATTTTACTCGCTTCCTCCGTGCTCTGAGCATAGCGGTCCTTGCTTCCTCGCTTCATCGATTCAATGGACCCCATGCCGCGATAAACTTTGTAATAACGGCCCTGATACAGCACTTGTTCACCCGGGCTTTCATCGGTCCCTGCAAACAGCGATCCGATCATCACCGAGCTTGCGCCGGCTGCCACCGCTTTTGCAACATCGCCTGAGTACTTGATTCCGCCATCTGCGATCAGCGGGATTCCGTATTCGCGACTAATTTTGTAACAGTTGTCGATCGCAGTAATTTGAGGAACACCTGCGCCCGTAACCACGCGCGTTGTGCAAATCGAGCCGGGTCCCATTCCCACTTTGATTGCATCGACTCCGTGTTCGATCAAATCCCGCGCGGCTTCCGCGCTCGCGATGTTGCCCGCGACTACATCCAGCTGTGGATACTGTTTTTTCACTGCTGCCACGGCTTCCAAAACATTCTTTGTATGGCCATGAGCCGTATCAATCACAAGAACATCCACGTTTGCATTTACAAGCGCCGCCGCCCGGTCCATCATGTCCGGCGTAGGACCGATCGCGCCGCCGACTCGCAGCCGGCCGAACTCGTCTTTGCAGGCATTCGGAAATTCAATTCCTTTTTTGATGTCTTTTACCGTGATCAAACCCTTCAGCTTGTAGTCATCATCGACCACCAGCAACTTCTCAATTTTGTGCCGATGCAGGATTTTTTTTGCTTCTTCCAGGCCGATTCCAACAGGAACGGTGATGAGGTTTTCTTTTGTCATTACCTGTGAAATCTTTTGTTTGAAATTTGTTTCAAAGCGTAAATCCCGGTTCGTAAGAATGCCGACCAGCTTCCCATCGCGCGTAATGGGTACACCCGAAATCTTGTACTTTTCCATCAGGTTGAGGGCATCGGAGATCAGCTCATCGGGAGACATGGTGATCGGATTCACAATCATTCCGGATTCCGATCGCTTCACTTTATCCACTTCATCCGCCTGCTCGGCAATGGTCATGTTTTTGTGGATGATTCCGATTCCGCCCTGCTGCGCGACAGCAATCGCAAGCTCGGATTCGGTTACCGTATCCATGGCCGCGCTAACGATCGGCACGTTGAGCTGGATGTTTCGCGAGAAGTTTGTGCGGATGTCCGTTTGGGCAGGCAAAACTTCGGAACGGGATGGCGTTAAAAGTACGTCATCAAACGTGAGTCCTTCTTCGAGTGGTTTGTTCAACATTTATTTCGATGCTTCGCCGCAATTCGAACAGAATTTTGCGCCCGGCGCCAGCGCGGTTCCGCATTTAGCGCAGCTCGTTGTCGCTAAAGAAGCGCCGCAGCCGCTGCAGAATTTCGAGCCGGCTGGAATCTGAGTGTTGCACCTGGGACAGTGCATTGTTGCCAGCACTTTTGCGCCGCAACTGCTGCAGAACTGGGATCCGGACGGGATCTGCGCCTGGCAACTTGGACAGGGGATTGTTCCCGCGGCGATAGTGCCTTGCTGGGCTCCTTGCATCGCCTGCGATATCATTCCGGGAAGCATCATTCCAAGACCGGCTCCCATACCGAGACCCATCCCTTCTCCCGCGGAACCGCCCTCTTGCTTGGCTGCATCGCCCACTGCGCGAGCTGCTTTGTAGCGCATATACTGGTTCATATCACCCACTGCAGCCATACCGCTTCGTTCATCAATCACTTTCTGAACATCTTCCGGAGGTGTAATGGAGTTAATGTAAAAATCTACAAGCTCCAAACCGTATCGCCCGAAATCTTCTTTCACGCGAGTTTTTAACGCGACACCCAATTCATCATAATAGCGGGGCAAATCGAGCAACGTTTTCAACGTCTCACCAAGAACATCATTCAGACGGGAAACGATGATATCCCGCAAGAATCCTTCTACGTCTCCCGTTGTGAATCGTTGTTGTGTTCCCACAACGGTATTTACAAATAACTGCGGTTCGTGGACTCGCATCGAAAAAACACCGAATGAGCGAAGGCGCACCATTTTGAATTCGGTATCACGAAAAACGACCGGTTCCCTTGTTCCCCATTTTTGATTGGTAAAAATGCGCCGGCTCACGAAATAGACTTCTGCCTGAAAAGGAGACTTGAATCCGAAGGGCCAGCTCATGAGTTTGGTGAGGAGCGGCAGATTCATCGTAGAGAGCGTGTGGCGTCCTGCTGTAAACACATCAAGCGCCTTTCCATCGCGGAAGAATACGGCCGCCTGGCTTTCCGATACGATTAGCTGGGCTCCCATTTTGATTTCATCGCTGCCGGGAAAACGCCACACCATGTCTTCACCGGTGTCTTCCTTCCACTGAATGACTTCAATTGCCATTGATAGCCTCCCTTAACCTGTCACAGTAAACAGGTTTTTTCGATCCTCTATGCGTTTTTCCAACGCAGCGATCTGTTGTTCCCATCTCTTTCGTTGTTCGGCATGTGTGAGTGTTGGATCATTCTTCAAAGCGTTTTCGAGGGATTCCACATCGCCCACCAGAGACAGGTCGTACTGATAAATCCTGTCCAGCTCCGCTTCCTGAATTTTTACCTGATCGAAGAAGCCGGAATATCCATAGGAAGCATGCCGGATCGTGTTGGCGATGCGAAAAAGCTTTTGCGCCAGCAGGTCCAAATCGTCCAGCTCCGCCAGATTTCCCGCGTTCAACTGCTCCCGTTTGACCTCATCAAAAATCTGCCGTGAGGCATCGATGCGACTTGCAAGATATTCGCGGAATCTCTTGTCGGTGTCCCGGCGTGCTTCTTTTTCACGGTAATCTTTAACTCCCGGGATTGCATCCGCCAGTTTTTCCAACCAGTTCTTTTCGCTCTGGTACATGTCCATCACTCCTCCTCTTCTTAAGTGCCGGAGTAATGAGTTTACTGATGTCTCATTACTCCTTGCTCATCACTGGGCACTTTTTCATGCGTTCACGCCGCAGCACTTCTTATATTTCTGCCCCGATCCGCAGGGACATGGATCGTTGCGGCCGACTTTTTGCCCTTTACGAACGGCGGTGACAACTGCCGATTCCAAAGAAGGCCCCGAGAACTGCACGGCCTTCGGTGCTCTTACGACTCGAGGCGCATCTTCCGCCGAAGGGGGCTGAGTCATAAATACATATTTGACGATTTCTTCTTCCATCCGGTTCATCATCTCTTCAAAAAGAGCGAAGGATTCCTTTTTATATTCGATCAACGGGTCCCTTTGCCCGTAACCTCGAAATCCAATTCCTTCTTTTAAATGATCCAGCCCGT
Organism: bacterium; assembly: GCA_022616075.1. Lineage (NCBI taxonomy): Bacteria > bacterium. Next base: position 17,977 of record JAKEFK010000229.1, on the reverse strand, counting down.
AGAGGTGATCCTTCCACTGTGAATCAATGACATGCAGCATCAACAGCCGTTCATGAATGGCCCATCTTTCGGGACCAATTTTGGTTTTCTTTTCGCTGTAAAGCTGTTCGAGTTTTTGATACAGGAAGTCATAGATATTGTCCGGGTTTTCCAGCTGTCGAATTTTTTCCGGATCCACATCCATGCCGAATTGTCCACGCAGGTCATTGACCAGCGCTTCAACATCCCAGTCCTGCGGATCTTTTCCTTGAGGGCAACGTTCATCGACCTGCCATTTCAAAATGTCTTCGCAGAGTTCCATGATGTATTCGGTGTGCGATTCTTCTTCCAGAACCTTGCGTCGCAACCCGTAAACAGCTTCCCGCTGTTTATTCATGACGTCATCGTATTCCAGCAAATGTTTGCGAATCTCGAAGTTTCTTCCTTCCACCTGTTTTTGCGCATGTTCGATGGAACGCGTAACCAGTTTGTGTTCGATGGGAACGCCTTCTTCCATCCCGAGCTTCTGCATGATTGGCGAAATGCGATCGCTGCCGAAAATGCGCATCAAATCGTCTTCCAGAGAAAGATAGAAACGGGAAGAACCTGGATCCCCTTGCCGGCCTGCGCGCCCACGCAGCTGATTATCAATTCGTCGGGCTTCGTGACGTTCGGTCGCGATGATGTGAAGGCCACCTAGATCAGCTATTCCAGGACCCAACACAATATCTGTACCGCGTCCCGCCATGTTCGTTGCAATGGTGACCGCGCCAGGTTTTCCGGCTTCGGCGACGATCTCAGCTTCTTTTTCATGATATTTGGCGTTCAACACGACGTGTTTAATGCCGGTTCGCTTGAGCAGCGTGGAGAGCCGTTCCGATTTTTCGATGCTGACCGTACCCACAAGAACGGGACGACCGGTAGCGTTCATTTGCTTGATTTCTTCTACAGCAGCATTGAATTTTTCTTTTTCCGTTCGATAAACAACATCCGAATAGGAGAGTCTGATGAGGTCTCTATTTGTTGGGATGACCACAACATCCAGGTTGTAAATTTTTCCGAATTCGACCGCTTCTGTTTCTGCTGTTCCGGTCATACCGGCAAGCTTTTTATACATCCGGAAGTAGTTTTGCAGAGTGATGGTAGCAAGCGTTTGATTTTCGGATTCGATTTTTACATTTTCTTTTGCTTCTAAAGCCTGATGCAACCCATCACTGTAGCGGCGTCCGGGCATCAAGCGGCCGGTAAACTCATCAACGATAAGTACCTGACCATCTTTCACCACATAATCCACATCCAGTTCAAATAGAGCATGAGCTTTGAGCGCCTGGTGGATGTGGTGAAGCCAATCCATGTTGTTCGGATCGTAGAGGTTCTGAATTCCGAGGAGGCGTTCTGCATGAACAATTCCTTCTTCGGTAAGCGACACAGCGTTCGCTTTTTCATCCACCGTATAATCGGCGTCTTTTTTCAATCGGGGAATAATGCGATCTATCCGGTAATACTTGTCGGTGCTTTCTTCGGCCGGTCCCGAAATGATCAAGGGTGTTCGCGCTTCATCGATTAAAATGCTGTCCACTTCATCCACGATCGCGTAATGGTGTTCGCGCTGGACGTAATCGCGGAGGTCATACTTCATGTTGTCGCGAAGATAATCGAACCCGAATTCATTGTTGGTTCCGAAGGTAATATCTGCGTGGTATGCTGCCTGGCGGTCCTGTGTTGAAGAATCGTGCTGTATGACGCCGACCGTAAGTCCCAGAAATTTGTAAATCGGGCCCATCCACTCGGCATCGCGGCGCGCCAGATAGTCATTTACGGTAACGACGTGCACGCCTTTCTTTGTGAGAGCATTTAAGTAAGCGGGCAATGTGGCAACCAGCGTTTTTCCTTCGCCGGTCGCCATTTCGGCGATCTTTCCTTGATGCAGAACGATTCCACCGATGAGCTGAACGTCAAAATGACGCATCTTGGTGGTGCGTTTGGAAGCTTCACGCACGACTGCAAAAGCCTCGGGCAGGATGTCATCTTCCGTTGCTCCCTGTGCCAGTTTTTCCTGAAAGTGCTGGGTTTTCAGACGGAGTTGTTCATCGGAGAGCTTTTCCACTTCGGGTTCGAGCGCGCTGATCTCCTGAGCGAGCGGAACGATTTTCTTCAGCGTTCGTTCGTTTTCGCTTCCGAATACTTTCGTTAAAAAATAGTTCAATACCGCCATATCTACCTTTCGTTTAGATACACGACTGCTTATCGGAATTTAATGTTTTAATAAACATAACAAAACGCCCCACACCCGTCAATGTTAGGCACTGAGTGGATCTCCCAGCCTTATGAAGGAGGGGATAAAAGGGGAGGTTGGGAGCGCCAGGAATAAGACAACCCCCTCTTTGATCTCCCCCTTAATAAGGGGGAGAAAAGCAGTAAGTACCACGACAATCTCACATGGCATATTGTAAATTTTCAATTTGCCCGGAACTGAGAGATCAATCGATCAAAGCGCGCCTCGTACACCATGTCGTACAAATCGATTCTGTCCGGCAAGAATTTTTCACACCACTGGCGCAGCAATTTCCTTTCCCCATCAATCGTCCGGTCCGAAATTTTATCGCACAGGATCAAAGTACAAACCAGCTCCGCCTTCATTTTGAGTCGTTCTTGTATCTTCATTTGTATTAAAAATAGTGTGAAACGAACAAGAACGCCAAACAAAGTAGCGCGGGCGTCTCGCCGGCGGAAGCGCAGACGGGACGTCCGCGCTACATTGCTTCTTGGGGCGTTTTGCACTAAAAATGACTGGTGGCCATTGTTATCAATGTCTTTGCCGTTATTCTTGCGTTGCTTGGATGTCTTTTTGTCATCGGTTACCAGGGCCAGACAGGGCGTCTGGTTATCGGATTGATTTTGATGGCCGCGGGAGTCGTTTTATTCCTTAGCAGCCGGTTGCGCCCAAAACAGACAACCTTCGTTCAAAAGGTCGACTTGAGTGGAGACATTTCCGCTCAGGAGCTGAAATGCAAGAACTGTGGATCGACGCTTACAAACAAATCTGTGGCGGTTCGAGCGGGGGCCATCTTCATTTCCTGTGAATTCTGCGGAACGCAGTATCAGTTGGAGGAAGCACCCAAATGGTAGTGGCAGAGCATTTTCCGCTCTTGTGGCTTGAGCATGTTTATAGAATGATGCTGACGCCGTCAACAAAACTTTTTGCTGCTAGAAAATGCTCTGCTTATAGCGGATTTCAGCAGAGCATTTGCGAGAAATAAAAATGGTCAAACTGCAAAAATACATTTCCAAGATCCATCCCTGGTTCGCTAACATGGCAAATGCTCTGCCACTACATCCTAAACAACCGACGCCGGATCTTTACACGTATCACTTTTCCGATAAGAACGGCTATTTCCGTCGCGTTCATTTACGCATCGAACAGGATGGCCGCGGCGTCATGTTTCTCGATGTCACTGATGCGATCCAATTGAATCAAACTGCGGCTTTAATCGCCGGATGGGCCTTGGATGGAATGCCGGAAAAAACAGCCATGAAGCGGTTGAAAGCTGCGTATGCGGGTCATGAACAGATCGCGCGCGACGTTTCCGGAATTTACCGCTTCATTCAACATGTTACGCAAGAATCCGGATGCCCAACCTGCGGAATCGATTTTCTTGAACGCAAGGCGCTATTCAGCACAAGAGCTAATGCGCCCTACAAAGCAGATATCGCCCTGACATATGGATGCAACAACGCGTGTTCGCATTGCTATAACGCCACCTCGCATCTAGGAATGGCTTCCCTTGCGCTAGTGGACTGGAAAAAAGTTTTTGTACTGCTGAAACAGAAGGGTGTGCCGCACATTATTTTTACGGGCGGTGAAGCGACCCTGCATCCGGATCTGCCGGAGTTGATCCAATTCGTGGACCAGCAAGGCCAGATCGCGGGCCTCAATTCAAATGGCAGGCGTTTTTCGCACCTGTCTTTTGTTCGCACGCTTAAACAGGCAGGATTGAATCACTTGCAGATCACGCTCGCTTCGAACCAGGCGCGCGTTCACGATGAAATCAACGGTGTATCTGCTTTTTCACAAACGGTAAAGGGCATTGAAAACGCTCTTGCAGGAGGCATTCACACGATTACAAATACCACCATCATGCAAAAGAATCGCGATCATGTGGAAGAGATCATCGATTTTATCTACGCATTAGGAATCCGCACTTTTGCCATGAACGGGATGATCTATTCCGGAGGAGGTTACTGTGATCCGAACGCCATTCCTGAAGAAGAACTTCCTGCTGTCTTAATCAGGATTCGAGATCGGGCGCTGGAACGGGGAATGAAATTTCTCTGGTACACGCCGACTGAATATTGTCGAATGAATCCTGTAGAGCTGGAAATTGGCGCGAAAAGATGCAACGCAGCCGAATATTCCATTTGCATTGAGCCTAATGGGGATGTGCTGCCATGCCAATCCTTTTACGTTTCGGCCGGGAACATACTTCGCGATCCATGGGAAAAAATCTGGGATGGGGAGCTGTTCCGTTCCTTTCGAGACAGGGAACTGGATCCGAAATGGGCGGGACTGCCGGAGAAATGCTGGGAATGTCCGGACCTTCCGCTTTGTGGCGGCGGCTGCAGGATAGAACGGGAAGCGCGCGATGGTGTTTTGTTGCACCATGAGGGTGGCTGTGAAAGTGAATCACCTGCGAGACCAAGCTTCATTCCGATTGAGCAGATTCAACACATCGGAAAAAGAGCAGCGGGAAGGGGAGCGGGCGTGCGATGAAAATGTTAAAGGAGTTTTTTCGCATTCATTTACCGGAAAAGCCTGCGTATACAGCGCCGGGTATTTATCACTATCGCAGGGAGGCAGGTGGGAACGTCACCCGTTTTCATCTTCGCGTGGAACAGGATGGAAGTGGAGTTCTGCTGGCCAATTCTTCTGTTGCCGCGCGTCTATCCTCAACAGGCGTGCTCATTGCAAAGTCGCGGCTGGAAGGTGTTCCTTATCCCGTCATCAGCAAAAACATCAAAACTACATTCTACGGAGCGACGGAAAGCCAGATTGAATTGGATGTTCGAAAAATCAGTCGTCTCATTGGAGAGCTGGCGAATCTGGATGACAACTATCCCATTTTCAACTTGGATGATCCTGCGGTTGCTCCTCCAAAGAATCTGATAGCTCCGTTTCATGCACAGATGAAGGTCGCTTCTCCTGAGCAAATCAATCCACTGCTGGAGAAGTTGTGGAAAAGCGGAATCATGCATGTAACTTTTAATCAAAGTAGCGCGAACGTCTCGGCCGCGGTAGCGAATGTTGAACGTGCCGAAGACCTTGGCATGATCTCGGGCGTTCGCGTTCACGCGGGCCTGTTGCTGCAGGGCGATCTGTTTCAAAAGCTTGCGATGGCCGGCGTGGACTACATCGTATTGCCGGTCGTGTCCGCAAATTCAGAGAAGCAGGATCTGTTCTTTGGCGAAAGCAATTCTAGTCACGTAATTCAGTGTCTTGAGCAATGCAAGAAATGGGAAGTGACACCTGTTTTGGAGGTTCCCATTTTTCGTCAGAATCTTGACGAGCTGGAACAAATCGTTGATGAGTTCAGCGCAAAAGGCGTTAGTAACGTTTTGTACTATGCAATTGCAGCTCAACACGCGGGCGAGACGCCCGCGCTACAAGACGGGTTGGATGGAACGGAGATCATTCATGTTGCTGCGCGGGTTGCGGACATAGCACACGGCTCGCGTGTCCGTTATGTGTGGCTGCCGGCCGTATCGGGTGCGGGTGAGTTGAAAGCATTGTTGGAAAAAGGACCGCGCACCGCGGGTGATGTCTCCATCCGTGTCGATCCGGACGGTTCAGTCTATGCTCCGAGAGGACCACTCGATGCCGCGGGGAACCTGTCAAAGGAGTCCTGGGCCGAAATCTGGAACCGCGATGTTTTCAAGCAGTACAGAGAGAGAATCGTTTCTCCAACACGCTGCGGGATCTGCCCGGAGCTCGAAATCTGTGGCGCCGATTGCCCGGGAGATCCGAAAGGGTGGGCGAGATCATGAGGCGGCTACTATTCCTTATCGTACTAATATTATCGTACTATGTACCGCTGCAGGCGCAGGACTACTATTTTTCGGTGCCGGCTGCTGAAATGGAAGTTCACATCCAGCAGTCGGGCGGAGCGCTTCTCCATTACCGGATCGAATTTCAGAACACACCGAGCGGCCATGCCATCGATATTGTCGATGTAGGGATGCCGCAGGAAGACTACGATGCCGGACAGGCTAAAGCATGGGTGAATGGCCAGGAAGTTCCAGGGCCGATTCGAGAATCTCAGTATGTGAAACCTGGATTGGAGGTCCATCTCGGCAATCTTGCGATTCCTGCTGGAGGATCAGGAACCTTTGAATTTGAAATCACGGTTCCGGATCTGGTTTTTCAAGATACAACACGCAAGGATAATGCCTCCTTTAAAATTACTCCCACGTGGTTTGGCGATGAATACGTTGTAGGGTCGACGGATCTCACAATTCGTGTCCTGATCCCGCAAGGAGTCAAACCGGATGAGGTGCTTCATCAGGGTGTGCAGTTCACCGGAAAAAATCTCCGGGACGATGGGAGCGTCGAGGTTCTCTGGCAACTGAACCGGCGGTTTACTTCAGCCTACCGCGTCGGCGTTTCTTTTCCCAAACGCGTCATGAGCAAAGTCGTTACGATGACCATTCCGGAACTTCTGATGCGATGGTGGCGCGGGCAGTTCTCCGTCAAAGCACGCGGCTGGCTGAGTTTTGCTGCTGCAATCATACTCCTCATCATCTATTTACGTTTCACGGGAGGCACAGGATGCGTCTTCTTTGTTCCTATGCTGATTGCAGCAGCGTTCTTTTACGTTAAGTTTGACGCGACGGAAGTGTTCATCTGGCCGGTTTTGCTTGTCCTTGCTGTTATTGTCGAAATTGCCCGCAAGAAACGGAGGTCCAGATATCTGCCTGCAATCGCCAGCGTGGAAGGAGGGGGAATCAAGCGGGGTCTGACTGCTCCGGAAGCGGCTGTTTTGTTGGAATTGCCGGTGAATAAAGTGGTGACTCTGGTTTTGTTTGGAATGATGAAGAAGGGAGTGATAAAACAGACTGTTAGGAAGCCGGTGATGTTTCAAGCAGAGAAGCCTCCTCCGTTGGATGCGGTTCTCCATGACTACGAAAAGGAATTCTTGAAACTGCTGAAGCAAAGCAAGCGCGGGACTTCGATCAACGAGGTCGATTTTTCAAAACCGCTGAAGGCGCTTGTGGAATCTGTAGCGAAACGAATGGTGGGTTACGATCTGGATGAAACTCGTGGTTATTACAAGCAGATTATTTCACGCGCGTGGAAAGAAGCGCAGGAAATTGGAGATGTCGAAGCGTGGCAAAAGAAGATGGATGAAAAAGTGGACTGGATGATGCTGGATCCCGATTTCACAGGAAGATTTGGTCCATACGAAGATCGATACGTTCCGCGTTCTTACCGTCCTACCACCATCGCAACATCCGGCAGGCCGGTTGCCGGCGCGCCCTCATCTTCGGGATCATCTCCAAGATTTTCTGATGTTGCAGCTTCCATCTCCGGCTGGTTTCAAAATACCGCTGCGGGTGTTGTGGGCGCAATGGAAGGACAGAAAGGGGGCATCGTAAATTTTGGTTCGGTTGACAAGGCGATCGGCAAAGCGATGCAGAGTTCAGGCGGCAGCAGTGGCGGGGGCGGTGGCGGCGGCGGGTGTGCGTGCGCGTGTGCAGGTTGCGCGTGTGCCTGTGCCTGTGCGGGCGGCGGACGTTAGGGGAATTTACAAATCTCAAACTCGAAATTACAAATAAATTTCAAATTCCAAAGCTCAATGATCAAATCAGTCACGGGGAGATCCCGTTTGGAAGTTGAAACTTGAGATTTGAAAATTATTTGGATCTTGCTGCTTGTATTTTGGAATTTTAAGGATGAAAAATCCGAGTTTGCCTTCGCGAGAACTTTTGCAACTACAGTCAGATTGGTTGGCGGAAGCCCGCGCGCGGATTTTGCGTCTTGCGGAAATTGCAAGGCGAAAAATGATTCTCGATCTTGGCGCCGGATATGGATTTGTTACCGGAGAATTGCGGCGACGAACTTCGGGAACCGTTATTGCGCTGGATCGATCGTCGAACGCTATCTCCGGTTTGCCCCTTAGTGTCTGCGGTGAAGCGACTGAATTACCATTCCCGGCACTGACCTTTGACCTGATCTTCAGCCAGAATGTTCTGCTTTGGATCAGGCAAAAGGAAGATGCGATCAAGGAAGCTTTCCGCGTCTTGAAACGGGAAGGCGCCTGGGTCCTGCTGGAACCTGACTATGGCGCCATGATCGAGCATCCTTCGGGAGTGAAAAGCGTGCAAATATGGACGTCCGTACTAAAAAGATGTGGCGCAGATCCTGAAGTCGGTCGCAAACTCCCGTTGTTGCTGAGAGGCGCGGATTTTCGCGTGAGAACGGAGTTACTTCCGCGGCTGGAGAATCCGCGCTTGGAGAGGTTCGACTTCTTATCGCAGCTGGATTTAACAAAAGAAGAACAGCGAGAACTCGAACGCATCAAAAAACTTTCGCAAATGCTTTCGCCTGCCGATCATGTCGCGCATTTGCCGTATTTCATGATCATTGCAGAGCGTACCTGAAATTGCTAGAATAGCGGCTTTGCGCTGATACACACCACGTAGGGGCGACCCTTGTGGTCGCCCGTGCGGGCAGGCACAAGGCCTGCCCCTACCGGTGGTGGTGAATCGTGAATCTGTTTAAGATTGAAAGGAAAGCAGCGGGCAGTCGGGCCAGATTGGGAAAAGCAGTTACACCCAATGGGGAATTTTCCACTCCAGCTTTCATGCCGGTCGGCACAAAAGCCGCAGTGAAAGGCCTGATTACAGGCCAACTTCTGGAGCTAAGAACCACAGTAGTTCTGGCGAATACTTATCATTTATATTTGCGCCCCGGAAGCGATTTGATCCGCCGGCTCGGTGGTCTTCACCGTTTTATGAATTGGAGAGGTCCAATTCTAACGGACAGTGGAGGCTATCAGATTTTCAGTTTGAGCGATCTTCGAAAAGTAACACAAGAAGGGGTTCGCTTTAAGTCGCATCTGGATGGAACGGAGCATCAGTTTACTCCTGAAATCTCGATGGCTGTGCAAAAAGATTTGGGAGCAGACCTACTGATGGTGCTGGATGATTGCCCGCCCTATCCGGTGACCGAGGAGCAGGCAAAGGGTTCACTCGAGATTACGCATCAGTGGGCCGAACGATGCCGTAAAGCTGCATTGAATCCCGGTCAGGCGCTGCTTGGAATCGTACAGGGCAGCACGTTCGGGAAACTCCGTGAGGAGAGCGCGAAGACGCTCGTGCAAATCGGATTTGATGGTTATGCCGTGGGCGGACTAAGCATTGGAGAAAGTAGAGAGTTGAAAAGGGAAATGGTAGAAGCGGCTCTGGCACATTTGCCGGAGAATAGTATTCATTATTTAATGGGAGTGGGAACTCCCGAGGAAATTGTTTCCGCAGTTTCGCAAGGCATCGATCTTTTTGATTGCGTGCTCCCGACCCGGAACGCTAGAAACGGTTATCTTTTTACATCGCAGGGACCAGTGATCATTAAGCAAAACCGTTACCGTGAGGATCCGGCCCCGTTGGATCCGGATTGCGAATGCTATGTTTGCCGCCATTATTCGCGCGCGTACTTGCGTCATCTGTTTATGTCCGGCGAGATCAATTCGGCTATGCTGAATACATATCACAATGTGTATTTCTATCTGAGATTGATGGAAAGAATTAGAGAGAGTATCGCCAACGATACTTTTGAGGAGTTGAAACAATGTTATTCCTAGCAGCTGAGGCGCCTCCAGCCGGGGGAACCGCTCTCATTTTAACAATGCTTCCCTGGCTCGTATTCATCTTCTTTTTTTATTGGCTGTTTGTTGCCGCGCCGATGAAGAAAAAGCAGAAAGCTTTTGCTGAGCTGATGAAAGGTTTGAAGGCAGGCGATAAGGTCCTGACGACTAGCGGAATATACGGTGTGATCACCGGCATTCAGGACAAGACACTGAAGATCCGGATTGCGAATAACGTCGTAGTGGAAATGGACAAATCTGCAATCACAGGTCTGGCGCCCGAAGAGAAAGAGGAGAAAAAAGCGGAAAAATAAACGCAGAGACGCAAAGACGCAGAGAAGGCGGAGATTAGTTTTTTTTCTCTGCGTCTCTGCGACTCTGCGTTAAATTGAGGGTTAGTTATTATGAAGAATGTTCAATGGAAATTGCTGATGGTGCTTGTGCTGGCGGTGATCGCCGGCTATGGGATCTGGCCCCCCAAAGAGCGGATTCGTCTGGGATTGGATTTGAAGGGCGGTATTCATCTGGTGGCCGAAGTCAAAATTGATGAAGCCCTGGCAGGTTACACCGATCGCTTCATAGAAGTTCTCAGGAAAGAGCTTCAGGACAAGCAGATTCCTTTTCAAAATATCCTGCGCAAAACAAATACTTCATTTGTGGTTAGCGGTATTGCTCCGGATAAGCAGGAGAACTTGAAGAAAATCCTGGAGAACCACGGAGAATGGGACCTGACGCTCACGGGGAATGAAGGTCTTGCCGCCTTACGTCAGGCAGTGATCAATGCAAAAGCCGAGGAAGCGGTGAACCTGGCCATTCGTATTATCCGTGAGCGCGTCAACCGTTTCGGCGTTGCGGAGTCGGTCGTGCAACGGCAGGGTCTCACTGGCGGACGCATGATTATTCAGTTGCCCGGAGTGGAGGATACGGAGCGCGTCAAGGACCTGATTAAGAATACGGCGCGCCTGGAACTGCGTCTTGTGACTGCCGGACCTGCTCCTTCCGCGGAGGCGTTAGGGCCTATCCCGGAGGGCAGTGAAGCGTTAACACATTCAGAAGTTCAGCAGGATGGTCGGTCCGTCACTAATTATTATGCCGTACAGAAGCAGGCAATCGTTTCGGGTGAGGAGTTGCAGGCAGCCAACCGTACGACGGATCAATACGGACGCCCTGCGGTGAACTTTACTCTTACATCAAGCGCCGGCAGCAAGTTTGGAGATTTTACCGAGGCAAACCGGGGTAAGGCGCTTGCCATCGTTCTGGACAACAAGGTGCAATCGGCCCCGACAATCCAAGACAAGATCACCACCGACGGAATCATCACCGGGCAATTCACGATTGAAGAATCAAATGATCTTGCAGTCATGCTTCAGTCCGGCGCATTGCCGGCCGGTATTCGGTTTTTGGAACAAAGAGTCGTTGGGCCTTCACTGGGACTCGATTCGATTCGAAAAGGGATGCTGGCGTGCGCGATAGGCGGCGGAATCATCGTTCTCTTCATGCTGCTCTACTACAAGTTTAGCGGTGTGAATGCAGTCACGGCTTTGATCCTCAACATGCTGTTCCTGATGGCGTTGATGAGCTATTTCGAAGCGACGCTGACACTTCCCGGTATCGCGGGCATTGTCCTTTCGATCGGTATGGCGGTGGATGCAAATGTCTTGATCTTTGAACGGATCAAAGAAGATTTACGCCTCGGAAAAACTGCGCGTTCCGCCTTGCAAAGCGGATTCGCAAAAGCTTTCTGGCCGATTTTTGATTCGAACTTGACCACAATCATTGCCGCAGTTTTTCTTTACTGGTTCGGGACCGGACCAGTAAAAGGGTTTGCTGTGACGTTGATCATCGGAATTTGTTGTTCGATGTTCACCGCTATTTTTGTTTCGCGACTTCTTTTTGATTGGCTGTTGAGCAGACGAAGAAAAGTCGAAAGCATCAGTATTTAGCTGAGGTTGTCATATGGAAATATTTCACGATACCAAAATTGATTTCTTAAAGTACAGAACGCCTGCGATGCTGGTCTCACTGGTAATCATACTTGCCGGCGTTTTTATGATCTGGAAAAACGGCATTCGCTATGGTGTCGATTTCAGCGGGGGAACCGCTATCCATCTTAAATTTCGCACCGTGGTGCCGCTTGATAGTATTCGGAATACGCTGAAGGGAAATGGCTTTCCAGACAGCGGTGTTCAAGCGTTTAACGATCCGACGCAAGTGATGGTCCGGCTTCCGCAAACTCGCGTGACCGAGGAAGAGACGGAAGAATTGGCTGAGCGCGTTGCCACACTTCTTTCCGCGAATGCATTGAAAACTTTAGCTCCGCAAGGCAAAAGGGATCTGAATTCAGCGACTCCAAACGACATTAACGGCTACCTGCAGCTTAAGGATCCCTGGAAGGTCGGCGATCCTGCAAAATACAAAGGGGAAGTAACAAAGATCCGGCAGATGCGGGATGCGAACGCCGGTCTGTTGCCTTCGTTTGAACAAATGAGGGGGATCGACGCAAAAGTTCTGGCCTCGCTTAAAGAGAGCTTTTATGTAGGTGATCTTGCGATCCTCAGCAACGAGTATGTTGGACCTCAGGTGGGAGCCGAGCTGCGCGAACAGGCAAAACTCGCGATTGCCTGGTCCCTTGCCGGATTACTGATTTATGTATGGTTCCGCTTTGAATTTCTCTGGGGACTATCGGCGATTGCCTGTCTTGCTCACGATGTCCTGATCACGCTCGCATTTTTTGCTTTCAGTGGCCGCGAAATCTCATTGACTGTGGTCGCGGCCTTCCTCACGATTGTGGGTTTTTCATTGAATGACACGATCGTCATCTATGATCGCGTGCGCGATAATTTGAAAAGCATGCGAACCCAACCGCTTGAAAACGTGATCAATCTTTCGCTGAATCAGATGCTAAACCGCACGATTCTTACTAACGGAACGGTTACGATCGTGACGATTGTGCTGTTCCTGTTTGGCGGCGAAGTGATCAACGATTTCGCCTTTGCCATGCTTGTCGGTTGCATTTCCGGTACCTACTCAACCGTCTATATCGCAAGCGCGATCATCGTGCTTTACAACAGATATTTCGGCAAAAAGAGAATGGCGACCGTAAAGGCAAAAGCAGCAAAGGTCTAGTGAATGGCCGGGATCATCGACGGGAAGCGCCTGGCAGATTCGATCCGCCAGGAGATTGCGGCGTCGGTGAATGAGTTCTATAAAACCTATGGAGAACGGCCCTGTCTGGCCGCTGTTCTTGTGGGAGAAGATCCGGCATCCCAGGTATACGTTCGAAACAAAGTTCGCGCGTGCGAACAGATCGGAATCCGGTCGGAGAGCTACCATCTTTCTGCCGGCGCCACAGAGGCCGAGCTGCTCGACCGCATTGAGCATCTCAATTCCTCTAATAATGTAGATGGAATTTTGTTGCAATTACCTCTGCCCGCTTCTATCAGCAAAATGAAAGCGCTGGACACAATTTCTCCCGCTAAAGACGTGGATGGACTCCATCCAATCAACGTGGGACTGCTGGTTCAAGGGCGGGCTGAGTTGATCGCCTGCACACCCTCCGGAGTAATTGAAGCTCTCAGGCGTTCGCAGGTTTCGATGACCGGTAAAAGCGCCGTGGTTGTGGGGCGAAGCGATCTTGTAGGGAAACCGCTCGCGCTTCTCCTGATGCAGGAAAATGCAACGGTGACGGTTTGCCATTCGCGAACGCAGAATCTGCAGCATGTGGTTTCCAGCGGGGACATTGTGATTGCTGCAATGGGGAAGCCCGCTTTTCTCGGCCCCGATTTTATCAAGGAAGGCGCGATTGTCGTTGATGTGGGAACGACCGTGCTGAAAGAGGAATCGGAAGTGAGCAGGATATTCGGGACTTCGAGCAGGAAATGGGAAGATTTCCAGCAGGGAAAAACAGTGCTCGCAGGAGATGTTCATCCCGCTGCATATGAACGCGCTTCGATGTATACTCCAGTTCCGGGCGGTGTCGGTCCTTTAACAATCACCATGCTTTTGAAAAATACTCTTCGCGCCGCTCAGCTGCGACGTCGATAATTTTCCACAGAGATTGAATTATGCTGGTAGTTGGCCTGACGGGTGGGATGTGCACCGGGAAATCCACAGTTGCAAGCATGTTTGCAGAACTGGGATGTCTGATCATCGATGCGGACCAGGTAGCAAGAAAACTGGTGGAGCCGGATGCTCCTGCATGGCGTCGCATTGTAAAAGTATTCGGCAAAGAGTTTTTAAACAAGGATAAAACGCTCGACCGCAAAAAGCTTGGCGACATCATTTTTGCGGATGCAGGAAAAAGAAAACTTCTGAATTCCATCCTGCATCCACTGATCATGAAAGAGGAAGAGAGACTCGTGAAACAAGCTGCATCGGAAGGGAATCACAAAATTGCCATCGTATCTGCGGCTTTGATGATTGAGGCCGGCACGCACAAACGCTTTCAAAAAATCATTGTGGTTCTCTGCAATAAGGAAATTCAAATCGAACGGATCATGAAGAGGGAGAAAGTTACGAGGAAAGAGGCGCTTCAAAGATGGTCCGCGCAACTTTCGAGTCAGGAAAAGAAGAAATACGCGAATTATGTGATCAACACTTCCGGACCTTTTACGCAGACTCGAAAACAGGTTGTGCAAGTTTATGAAAAACTTAGAAGATTGGCCGAAGGAAAGCGAAATGCACACTAACTTCGCGTCTTCCCGTCTGGCGTCCACGCGTCTGCGCGGAAACGCAAAGACTCGCAACGCAAAGACGATATTGCCCGCGCTCCTACTAAAAGAGATGGAGCAACATGCTTCATCAAGTTCGAATGAAGTTTGCGGTTTTGTATACGAGAGCCATTATGCGCCGCTCACCAATCTTTCCGGCACAGCGAATCATTTTTACGGTGATCCATCCGGTCTTGCGCGTATTTTATCTCAATACGGAGAGCCACGGGCGATTTTCCATACGCATCCGAATGGATGCCTGGAGCTATCTACGGAAGACAGAAGAATGTGGTATTATTGCAATAGTACTATGATCGTTGGCTGCATCACAAACGGTCGTTTGCGGTGGAAAATGTATGGCAAGCGGGGTGATTGAGCCCTTCACGGGCTGGATCCTCAATAAAATTGCCTCCTTTCTCGCTTTTTTTCGTTTAACCCCGAATGTTCTTACGATCTCTGGTGTATTCCTGAATGCGATTGTCGCTGTGGTGATTCTCGAAGGTCGGTTCTTCGTGGCCGGATGGTTGTATTTAGCCGTCAGCATGACAGACCTTCTCGATGGAATTCTCGCGCGCCAGAAGAACATGACGAGCAGGTTTGGCGGCTTTCTGGATTCGGTAATGGACCGTTTTGGTGACGCGGCGATTTTCACCGGCCTCCTGCTCCACTATACGATCGTTCACAATATCCCCTGTGTGCTGATTACAGTGGCGGCGCTCTGCGGAGCAATGATCACCAGTTATACTCGGGCGCGCGCGGAGGTTATGATCCCGAAATGCAAGGTGGGTTTCATGGAAAGGCCGGAGCGCGTGTTCTTGCTGGCGATAGGTCTGGTTTTCAATCGTGTCCCGATCTGCTTGCTCTTGATGGCAATCTCATCTTTGATTACGATAATCGATCGGATTGTGTACACCAGAAAGGCACTGAAGGACGATGCGGGGCGCAGTTCATGAGTCAGGTATTGTTTAAAGGTCAGCAGCTCGGAAAGTATGAGATTCTTGATTCCCTGGGAACCGGCGGTTTTGCCGCCGTCTACCTTGCAAAGGATCAATGGATCAACAAACTTGTCGCGCTGAAAGTTCCTCACTATCAGAATCACGATCTGGAACATCTCTTGAAGGAACCGCGCATGCTGGCTAGATTGAACCATCCCAATATTGTGGGTGTCCATGCTGCGGAAAAAGCGAGTGAGCTGTTTTTCGTGGTCATGGAATATGTGGAGGGGGAGTCGCTCGAAGACACGCTGGAAAGGGAAAAGACACTCCCTTACAAGCTTGCGTGCAGGTATTCGCTGCAGATCTGCGATGCTCTCGATTACGCCCATTCGCAGCAGGTGCTTCATCGCGATTTGCGGCCAGCGAATATTCTCGTTTCCAGAAATGGTGTATTGAAGGTGGGCGATTTTGGAGTCGCTGCCTTGTTGGAAAAAATACCTTACGCCAAAACAATCATCGGCACGCCACCTTATATGTCACCGGAGCATTTTCAAGGAAAGGCGACTTACGCGAGTGATGTCTATTCCATGGGAATCATCCTTTACGAAATGCTTACGGGGATGCTGCCTTACTTCGATGTGAATCCGGCGAAGCTGGAGCAGTTGATTCAGGAAGGAAAATGCGCGGCTCCGCGTGTGGTCAACAAAGAGATTCCACGCGATCTGAATAACCTGGTACTTCGGGCGATGGCGAAGGATGTGGAAAATCGATTCCTATCTTGCCGTGATCTTGCACAGGCGCTACACTTTTTTCTCGGAACTGCGCCGGAGAAGCGCGAGCTCAATGAAATGAAGGACCGCATTCGCGCGCGCGTCACCACTCCTTCCGCTCGTTGCTGGAATTGCAATTTGCCGATGCCCCGCTATACAAAAGTTTGTCCAAAATGCAATCAAGCACAGTAATTTGTAGTGGCAGAGCATTGGCCATTGCCCTGGATTGGGCATGATCTGTAATCAAGTGATGATATTCATACGAAATTATTATCGACCCGACAATGCTCTGCTTGGATCCATTCAATTCAGAGCATTTGCTCGTGGGCTTTTTCTTCGTGCTGCTGCAAGCATTCTGAGGTTATCAGATCTGTTCAAACAACTTGGCAAATGCTCTGCCACTACACTCCTAATCTTCTTCCTGCTTGCTGGTTGCAGTTCACAAAACACTTCGGACGAAATTGTGATCGGGGGGTACGGCGCGCTTACCGGCACAACGGCCACTTTTGGTCAATCCACGCAAAAGGGAATTGAAATGGCATTTCACGAAGTGAACCAGAAGGGAGGCTTGCTGGGGAAAAAGTTCCGGCTTGTTATGGAAGATGATCAAGGCAAGCCGGAGGAAGCGCAAACGGTGGTGAGTCGTTTGATCAATCGCAATCGCGTCGTGGCAGTCATCGGTGAAAATGCATCTTCCCGCAGTCTTGCGGCTGCTCCGGTTTGTCAGCAAGCGAAGATTCCGATGGTTTCCCCATCTTCGACAAATCCAAAAGTGACGGAAGTCGGTGATTTCATTTTTCGAGTTTGCTTCATCGATCCATTCCAGGGGAAAGTCATGGCAAAGTTTGCGGCCGAAACACTCAAGGTCAAACAGGTTGCAATTTTGCGGGACATCAAAAACGATTATTCTGTTGGACTGGCAGAAGTGTTCACGCAAAGTTTTGAACAATCGGGTGGAAAGATCATCGCGAATGAAAGCTACAGTGAAGGGGACAGCGATTTCAGCGCTCAGCTTACTTCCTTGAAACAACGCAACCCGGAAGCCATTTTCATTCCGGGATACTACACGGAAGTCGGATTGATCGCGCGACAGGCACGAAAGCTCGGTATTACAGTTCCGCTGCTGGGCGGGGATGGTTGGGAGTCCCCGAAACTCTGGGAAATCGGGGGGGAGGCGTTGAACGATTGCTACTATTCCAATCACTATTCTTTGGACGATCCGTCGCCAACAGTCCAAAAGTTCGTGCAGGCATACAAGGCACGTTACCAGGAAGTCCCCGACGCAGTTGCGGCACTCTCCTACGATGCCGCGGGAATCCTATTCCACGCAATTGCGAAAGCAAATTCAGCGGAGCCGCAAAAGATACGAGACGCTCTCGCAACCATCCGGAACTATTCCGGTGTGACCGGTCAAATCACCATCGATGAAAAACAGAACGCATTGAAACCCGCCGTTGTTTTGAAAGTGAAAGACGGCAAGCTCGAATTCGTTCAATCGATCCAGCCTTAAAATCAAACGCCAAGACGCCAAGTTCTTTTTATTTGTCATTTGGCGGCAAATTTTTGGGGATTCACACCAACAAAGTTGTCAGACATCTCTCCTTCGAAGAGTCTAATTACATGAGAAAACAGATCTATTCCGTTTGCTTCATACTCTTCTTTGTTTCCTCCGCGCTGGCGGCGGATCCACTGGCTTCTGAGATCGCGCGTTGGAGGAAATACATCGA
>JAKEFK010000228.1 GCA_022616075.1 bacterium | reverse complement strand
GGGGTACTAATTATCAATTGGTGTTAGTTTCTGGTAAAATAAGTGCCCGCACGAGGAGGAACAAAACACAATGAATCCCTTAGAACTACTCAAGAAATCAGATTCCCGGCTCTACGCTGAATTTGTAAAAGCACTAACGAAGGATCTCGGACTGAATGCCGGAAGTCTTCAGTGTCCAAACTGTAAAGCCCAGTTCAAAGTTTTATTTGAAAGCGAATCCGGAGCCGGAAAAAAATCAGGAAAAAAGAAAATGCCTAAGCCCGCGCGAGGATCTCTTTTTCAATTGCTGGTGGACCTTGCGCGTCTCCGAAACACAACGACTGGAACGATCAATCGCCAGTTTAAACAGACACAAAAACCGAGCAAGAAGTTATCTGTTCAAGAAATGAAACAACTAAAGATTGCCTGGGTCAAACAGGAAATTGAAAAAGCAAAGAAGGTAGCCTAACTTACTTTCAGTAATGGCACTTTCTTAAAAGGTCTTGCCGGAGGAGAGTTGCCTGATCAGATCTAAATCGGCTGCAAGGAAGTCGTAAGTGGTCAGACGAGAGGGTTCGACCCAGGCAAAGTCAGCACAATCGATTGCGCGCGCTTCCCCTCTCCGGTAGCGACAAACGTAAAAGAGCAGCAATACCGCGCGATCAGGATAGCGGTGATAGACAACCTCCGCTATCCGTTCAACCGCAATGTCCACATCCAGCTCTTCTTTGACTTCACGAACCAGGCAATCGCGTGGATCTTCTTCTGCTTCCAGTTTGCCGCCCGGAAATTCCCACTTCAAAGCGCCATGTTTGCCTGGTGGACGTTGTGCAATGAGAAGTTTCCCATCCCGGTAGATCAATCCCCCCACCACAATCAGCATATTCAGTAATGAGTCATGAACAATGAGTAATGAGTCTCCCGTTCAGTCTCATTGCTCATTACTCATTACTCTGGCGCTCCTCATCCCGGCGGCCAGGCAAGAGTTCTACCACCAAGCAGATGAATATGAATATGGAAGACAGACTGACCGGCTCCCGGATTCGTATTGCAAACAAGGCGGTAGCCGGATCCGCTGATGTGCCGGTCCTTTGCAATAGCTGTTGCGCTCAGAATGATTTCGCCTAGAAGCTGCGCATCTTCTTGTGTAGCATCGTTCAGAGTTCCTATGTGCTTTTTAGGAACAACGAGAATGTGTGTTGGTGCTTGTGGATTTAAATCTTCAAAAGCTACAACGTTGTCGTTTTCAAACACTATCTTTGATGGCACGGAACGATTTGCGACTTTACAAAAAATACAATTTTCCATCATTGTTCCTCAGAAAGATTAGCACAGTTTTTTGAACAGAAGAACGCAAAGCGCGCAAAGAAAGGAATTGTTTTATCTTTGCGTTCTTCGCGTCCTTCTGATTCAAAATCAAGAGATTCTTTCCACATCAGCGCCAAGGCCTCGCAACTTTTCCTCAATTCGCTCATAACCGCGATCAATATGATACACGCGCTGCAGCATCGTTACACCTTCAGCGACCAGACCGGCAATGAGTAAACAGGCGCTCGCGCGTAGATCCGTTGCCATTACACTGGCGCCGGATAACGGTGTCTTTCCATGCACATGAGCCACATGTCCCTGCACGATAATATGCGCGCCCATACGTCGCAGCTCAGCAACATGCATGAATCTGTTTTCAAAGATGTTCTCATAGATATTCGTTGTCCCTTCGGCCTGTGTCATTAATGCCATGTACTGAGCTTGCAAATCGGTTGGGAAATACGGATAGGGATGCGTCTCCACATCGGAGGGTTGCAACTGTGAGGGTGCCTCGATTGTGATCCAATCTTCACCGGTGTCAATGCTGCAACCATTTTGACGGAGTTTTTCAATTGCCGCAGCAAGATGTTGGGGCATGCATCGTTTCACCGTGATCTGGCCACCGGTCATTGCGCCGGCCATCAAGAATGTTCCAGTTTCTATGCGATCGGGAATTACGCTGTGTGTGGTTCCATGCAAGGCCGGTACGCCACGAATCCGCAGCGTGTCGGTATTATCCCCTTCGATTTGAGCTCCCATGCTGCGAGCGAGCCGGATCACATCTTCGACTTCCGGCTCCATGGCGCAGTTTTCCAGAATTGTCTCCCCTTCCGCGAGGCTTGCAGCCAGCAGAAGGTTTTCCGTGCCGGTTACCGTTACGTTTGCAAACCTGTAGCGCGCGCCGATCAGTTTCGGCGCGCTTGCAAGCACATAACCGTGCTCAATTCGGATCCGGGCACCGAGCGCTTCGAGTCCTGCTAGATGCAAATCTATCGGACGCGCTCCGATTGCGCATCCTCCCGGCATGGAAACAACCGCTTTTCCGAAACGCGCCACGAGAGGTCCTAGCACCAGGACGGATGCCCGCATTGTTTTCACCATGTCGTAGGGAGCTTCAAACAAATCGACATTGCGAGCTTGAATGGAAAGGCGATTCCCTTCCCACATCGTGTCGCAACCAAGGTGTTCCAGTAGCAGACGCATCGTTGCGACATCTTTGACGAGCCGGGGGACGTTATCCAGATGCACTGTGTCCGAAGTCAGCAACGCCGCGGCAATGCAAGGCAAAGCGCTGTTCTTGGCTCCGGAAATCGAGACTTCTCCTGAAAGCGGCCGTCCGCCGGCTATGCGAATTTTATCCATGCCCTTTACTAAGTAAGCAAATTTTTATGGAAGAATTGCAGGACGCGCGTTTCGTATTCACGTGCGTGATTCAGATAAACACCAAGATGTCCTACATTATCCGCGATCCACAACTCTTTTTCACCCGGCACGTTTTCGTAGATCTCGCGCGAATGATGGGGTGGAATCTTTTCATCGGCCCCACCGTGAATCAAGAATATGGGGCAACGCAGCTTCTTTGCAATCGCAGCAGGTTCAACTTCAGGAACCCAGAAACGATAAGCAACATAAAGCCAGCAGTAAGCAAGCCTGATGGAAAATTGGAGAACCGCTTCAGGACATCGCGTCATTTTACAGGCCCATTCTGTAGAAATCCTCGTTAAAGAGGAAAAAGGACTGTCCAGGATAATCGCGCGGATCTCTTCACATTCAGCTGCAGTCATCAATGCAATGGAGGCGCCCATAGACGCTCCCAGAATTCCTATGCGTCCCTGAAATCCTCCTTCGCGCAGGTATCGCACCGTAGCAAGTAGATCCTGCTTTTCATAATGACCGTAAGTTGTAATGGTTCCTTCGCTCTCGCCATGATTTCGAAAATCGATCAGGACCAGCAAGTAGCCTTCGCGAAGCAAGTACTGAACATAACGAATACCGCTATATTTGTCGTGAGCAAGGCCGTGGCAAACCAAAACTGCATGGCCATTCGGACGCGCCGGCTCCAACCTAAGCGCCGAAATCTGAATGCCATCAGAGCTTCGAAACCGGAAGGGATGAGTCGTGTACTCAGCTTCAGGAATGTAGCCGGTTAAGTCGGAGCTTTGATTTTTCTTCCGTTTCGGACGCAAGAATGTGTAATTGAAGTAAGCAGAGGCTGCGAGATTCGCAAGAAGAAAGGTGCCAGTCAGCCCCCCCAGAAACCAGGGCGCCGCCTTTTTCAGACGTCCTGACTCAACCTTCATGTTGTTACTCTAAATACTAGTGAGAATTGCTGTGCTTATCAAGGATCTCTGCTAGGTAAGTTGACAGAAGATTCTCTTTGAAGTTTACTACGGTGGGAGGACGAAGAGCCATGAGAGACCACAAAATCTGGATTCTACTATTCTGTGCACTTTTTACGGCTTCACTGACGCAAGCGTTACAACCGAAAGATAAGGGCGGTTTGAAGGAGTTTTTCAAACCGGAGCTTGTGATCACAAGCAGTCATGTTCCGGTAGAAGATACATTGTTGAATCTTACTAATTCTGCTGAGTGGACCGGATTTTTCACGAAGCACGGGCGCGAGGTTCGCGGTTTCATCGATCCGCGTTCCGGCGCTGCCACAAACATTCTGGGAGCCATTCCGTTGATTCCCGGAAAGGGACACGGAAACAAGACGAGTCTTCAGGATGTTTCTTCACGAATCGGCTACCCGGTCTCTTCCATAAACAAGAAAGTAATGAGGGATTTGATCAGAACTTGGATCCATGAAAATCACGGGGTGCTCGACATTGATGTCCAGCAGCTCGGAGATATACGGGCTGAAGAAATCCATGCGGATCTGTGGCAGATCAGTATTCAGCAACTTTCAAACGGCGTCAAAGTACGCGATGGCAGGATTGGCGCTACCGTCAGTCATGGCAATCTCATTTTGATAGGCACGGAAAGCTGGGGCAATGCACGAACCAGCACTCATCCAAGAATTAGCGCAGATCAAGCTTTGCAAAAAGGGTTTCAATACGCGGGCGGAAGGATGGCTCAGGATGAACTCCTGAAGCAACCGGAGTTGGAACTGATTCCCTACGCGCCCGAAGTGAAGGGCGGAGCGAAAGGTTACAAGCACTACTTAGCTTGGGTTTACACTTTCCGCAGACTTCCCGAACAAGCAGTCTGGGAGGTTTTGGTAGACGCGCACTCCGGTGAGCTACTCGCTTTTCAGGATAAGAATCAGTACGTTTCTCAGCAAATCACAGGAGGTGTCTATCCTCTCACCAGCACTGAAATCTGTCCGACTAATGACACATGCGGAACAATGCAATCCGGATGGCCGATGCCGTGGGCTAACACCGGGCTAGCTTCGCCAAATAATTTTACAAATAGCGCAGGTCTTTTTAATTACACCAGCGGTACAGTTACGACAACCCTGGCCGGGCAATACGTCCGAATCGTCGATTCATGCGGAGCGATCACCGCAAGCGCTTCCGGAAGTATCAACCTTGGAGGCACAAACGGCCAGCATGATTGCACGAGTGCAGGATTCTCCGCGGGAAATACAGCAGCATCCCGTTCTGGCTTTTATGAAGTGAACAAACTTGCAGAACTGGCCCGTGGATGGCTTCCCGGAAACACATGGTTGCAAAACCAATTGACAGCGAATATGAATCTCAACAATACATGCAATGCATTCTACAGCACACTCAACGGAACGATTAACTTCTATCGAAGCGGTGGAGGTTGCAGAAACACGGGAGAAATGGCCGGCGTCTTCGATCACGAATGGGGACACGGACTGGATGATAATGATACCAACGGCTCACTCAGCAATTCCAGCGAAGCATACGCCGACATTGCCGCAAACTACCGTTTACAAGCGTCTTGCGTTGGGCACGGCTTTTTCTGGACCTCCAACAAAGGCTGCGGTAACACGGCTGATGGAACCGGATTCAATCAGAATGAAGCTCAAACGGGTGCTTCGCATTGCGATCTGGACTGTTCCGGTGTGCGCGATGCAGACTGGGACAAACATGCGAATCACACTCCTGATACTCCGCAGAACTTTGTTTGTGGAAGCTGTTTGTCCAGCTCAGGACCTTGTGGAAGACAGGTGCACTGCGCTGCTGCGCCTTCCCGCCAGGCTGCGTGGGATTTGGCTGCGCGCGATCTGACATCGGCGCCTTTTAACTACGATACACAGACTGCCTTTGCAGTAGCCAGTAAGATTTTCTATCAAGGCAGCGGAAACATTGGATTGTGGCACGCGTGCGATTGCACAGCAGGAACTTCGAACGGATGCGGCAGCACGAATGCATACATGCAGTGGCTTGCTGCGGATGACAATGACGGCAACATCAACAATGGAACACCGCACATGACCGCGATTTTCAACGCATTCAACCGGCACAACATTGCCTGCGCAACTCCTTCACCGGTAAATTCCGGTTGCAGTGGAGGTCCGACTGCTGGACCGACAGTCAATGCAACGCCGGGAAACAATCAGGTCGCGCTTTCGTGGAATTCGATTTCCGGAGCAACACGGTACTGGGTGTTCCGAACGGAAGGTCATGCGGGCTGCGATTTTGGCAAAACGTTGATTGCCGAAGTGACCACGCTGAATTACACAGACACTCAAGTTGCCAATGGCCGTACGTACTATTATTCTGTTGCGGGCGCGGGAACTTCCAGTGCTTGTTATGGCGTGCTCAGCGCATGCGTGAGCGCAACACCAACGAGCGGCGGTTGCACGCTGCCAGGAACGCCTTCACTGGTGAGCCCTGCCGACGGCGCGACGAATCAATCCACGACACCGCTTCTGGATTGGTCGGATGCCAGCGATGCATCAACGCACGAAGTACAGGTGGCAACCGACTCGGGATTTACAAATGTTGTACGTTCCGCAACGGGTCTTGCTACCAGCCAGTGGACGGTTAGTCCAGCGCTCAGTAACAGCACAACCTACTTCTGGCGCGCTCGCGGGGTGAACGCCTGCGGTAACGGTACTTATTCCACTTCACGAAGCTTCACAACCGTTGCTGCACCGGTTGGAGATTTCACGCTATCTTGCAGTCCAACATCGCTCACCGGACCTCGCGGAAGCTCTCGCACGAGCACGTGCACCATTCAGGCGATCAGTGGTTTCAACAGTCCAGTAACTCTCTCCTGCTCCGGCTTGCCGGCAAAAACTTCTTGCAGCTTCAGTCCGAACCCGGCAAATCCCAATGGTGGATCGATCAACAGCACCTTAACGCTGACAATTCAGAAAGGCGCTCCGGTCGGCACCTTTAATTTCCAGGTGAACGGCACCGGTGGCAGCCAGAGTCATTCGCAAGCAATGCAAGTGACGATAACGCGAAGATAGGTTAGACTAACGAATTCGGAGGGGGCATCCTGAGAGGTGCCCCCTCTTTTGTTTTGGAGGTGGCTCGAACGAATGGAAAAGAATATCAGAATCCTCATTCTGGAGGACAATGAGGCTGATGCGGAACTGATCGAGCGGGAGTTGCGCAAGGCAAAAATTGAATTCCTCGCCAAACGAGCAGAAACGCGCACCGTATTCCTCCGCGAAATCAGCTACTTTAAACCAGACATCGTTCTGTCCGATTATGTGATGGCTGGTTTTTCAGCAAAGGATGCTCTGGATCTTCTAAAACAGTTTGCTCCTTCTGTTCCTTTGATCGTCGTTTCCGGATCGATTGACGATCAAAAAGCTGTGGATATCGTTCACACCGGCGCAGCCAACTACGTAACCAAGGGGCATCTCTTCCGCATTGTTCCAGCGGTAATCGATGCGCTGGCAAAAAAACGATTGCGCGAAGAACGGGAACGCGCCGCCGATAAGCTTCTGCAGAGTGAACAACAGTATCGATTGCTATTTGAAGCAAATCCGCAGCCTATGTGGGTTTTCGATGTGGAAACGCTCGCTTTCTTAAACGTAAACTCCGCGGCCCTTACTCAATACGGATACACAAAAGAAGAATACTTTTCGATGACGATCAAAGACATACGGCCGCCGGAAGATGTTCCCCTTCTCATCGACTACATAACCAATCGCCCCAGCCAGCCAAGAAGCAACCTTAGCTGGAGGCACCGCAAAAAAGATGGGACCATTATCGATGTTGAGGTTGCGTCGAATCCGATTCTGTATGAAGGAAAAGCGGCAAGGCTGGTGGCTATTCGCGATATCACGGAAAGAAAGCGAAGCGAAGCTGCTCTGAAGGAATCGGAACGACGATTTCGTGAAACACTGGAAAAGATCCAGCTCATCGCAGTAACTCTGGATTTGCAGGGACGGGTCACTTTTTGCAATAGTTTCCTTCTTCAATTGACCGGTTGCAAATCGGATGCGATCATGGGAAAAGATTGGTTTGAAGTATTCTTTCCCCCCGAGAACAGCGACAAAGCCCGCAATGATTATCTGCAGAGTCTCAGTCAGGGCGCTCTCAATCTGCACCGCGAAAATGAGATTATAACCAGGAACGGCGCGCACAGAACCATCCTCTGGAATAACACACTCCTGCGGGACATTGATGGTGCGGCAATTGGTGTCACCAGCATTGGCCAGGACGTCACAGAACAGAAGTGGGCGGAAGAAGCTTTGAAGAAATCAGAGCGGCGATACCGGGATCTCTTTGAACGGAACCTGGCCGGCGTTTACCGGACGACGATGGATGGCGTGATTCTTGATTGCAACGACGCGTACGCAAAAACGCTTGGTTACAGTTCAGTGGAAGAAGTAAAAACTCACAAGGCTCTCGATTTCTATCATCATCCCCGCAGAAGAGAGAGTTTCTTGAATAAGCTGAATGAGCACCATGTGCTGACAAATGTTCAGTCGCTTTTGAAAAAGAAAGACGGTAGTCCACTCTGGGTTTTAGAAAACGTGACTATTGTTCCGGATGAAAAGGGCTCGGAATTGATCGAAGGCACGATGATGGATATTACCGAATGGAAGCTCGCTGAAGAACGCCTTGACTATCTGGCGAATTACGATCAGATAACGGACCTGCCGACCCGGCTGTTGTACACGGATCGTCTCAAACAGGCAATGATCGACGCATCCAATCACGCCAAGATTGTGGCTGTGATGCTGGTGGATCTGGATCGTTTCAAAACCATCAACGATACTCTGGGTCACGATGCGGGGGATTTACTTTTGCGCCAGGTGGCTCAGCGGCTCGCAACCACTGTGCAAGCTGGAGATACGGTAGGTCGGACGGCGGGGGATGAATTCACCATTATTCTTCGAGACCTGGAAAATGTGCAGCAAGCTGCCGACATGGCGCAAAAAATTCTCACAACGTTCGAAAAACCGTTCCGGTTGGAGCACCAGAATTTCTACATCGGAGCCAGTATCGGTATTACTCTGTATCCGCTGGATGATCACAACATTGACAGCCTGTTTAAGAACGCAGAAACAGCGATGTACAAAGCAAAACAGGAGGGCCGGAACAATTACCAGTTTTATACAGCGGAAATGCAAGTCACTCTATTGAAGCAATTGTCGCTGGAAAACCATTTGCGCAATGCGCTGGAACGCAAAGAATTCTTGATTGATTATCAGCCGAAAGTGAATCTTCGGAACGGCATGATTGTAGGCGCCGAAGCTTTATTGAAATGGAACCACCCACAGCTTGGACTTGTTTCGCCGGCTCAGTTTATTCCGCTGGCCGAAGAGACGGGGTCGATCACAAGCCTGGGAGAATGGGTCCTGCGAAACGCATGCGAGCAGTGCAGGAGCTGGCAGCTTCCTAATCATTCGCCCATCAGGGTTGCAGTGAATCTCTCCGCTCATCAATTCAAACAACAAAAACTGACGGAACGGATCGCATCCATTTTACAGGAGACCGGTTTGATGCCGCAGTTACTAGAAATTGAAATCACGGAAACGGTGTTGATGCAAAGCACTCCCGAAACAATGCGAAGAATTGGAGATTTGAAGTCACTGGGGATTCATATTTCTATCGATGATTTTGGAACTGGGTTTTCTTCATTGAGTTACTTAAAACAGTTACCGATTGATTCTTTGAAGATCGATCAATCCTTTGTCCGCGACATCCCGGCGGATTCAAACGATTCTGCAATAACACGCGCCATCATTGTACTGGCACATACTTTACAGCTGAATGTAATTGCAGAAGGTGTTGAGACGCAGGAACAGCTTCAATTTCTCCTTTCGGAAAACTGCGATGAGATGCAGGGCTTCTATTTCAGCCGTCCGGTTCCAGCCGTGGAATTTGAAAGCTTGCTCCGCAGCAATACTCGCTTGATGGTCAAGTAATCAAAATAACGTGGGCGCCCGCCCGCTTTCGCCCCTATCCAGAAGAAACAACACCCGAAAAAATAACAGTTTAACGGCTACAGATGCATCCCGTACTTTCGGAAGGTTCGTCATCGCTCTAATGAGTGGCAGAGAGAGCACTAAACTCCTAGAATTTGTAGGAGTACAAACAGCGCTGCGGTGCTGCGGATCAGTTCAAACGATAAGAC
This sequence comes from bacterium, assembly GCA_022616075.1. Classification (NCBI taxonomy): domain Bacteria; species bacterium. The sequence continues at coordinate 27,929 of JAKEFK010000228.1, read as the reverse complement.
AAGAGGACGAATTACAAATAGGAGGAATCGATGAAGACGATCTTGCATACTGTTGATATCGATGTTCCGCCGGCGAAGGTCTTCGAAGCCCTTTCAACAGAACGAGGGCTTTCCGGTTGGTGGACACCCAAAGTCAAGCTTGATCTACGAATTGGTGGGACTATAGCGTTTACTTTTGGAAAGACCTTCAATCCTGAAATGTTAATCACTTCACTTGAGAAACCGAACTTGGTTGGGTGGAAGTGCATAGCTGGACATGGGCCGTGGCTCGAAAACACTTTTCGTTTCGAAATTGAGCCTCGTGGGAGTGGCTGTGTTCTTTTTTTTCAGCAGGAATACAGCCAAGAACTGAGCAACGAAGAGTACGGGCGGTACAATTTCAACTGGGGCTATTATCTGGAAAGCCTCCGACTTTTAGTCGTTACTGGAACCGGCAAGCCTTATATGGCTTCCACAGTGGCCGACAAGAAAACTGTGGTTGAACGCTTCGTCGATGAATACAAGAACCGCCATAACCCGAACATCGTTGACGATCTCGTATCTGAAGATTGCAAAGTTCACATCCCTTTACCCGGCTTACCGCAAGGCCGCGAAGGCATGCGAATCAATGGTGAACTAATGTGTGGAGCGTTTCCTGATGTTCATGTTGAACGCGAATTCTTTGTTGTCGATGGCAATATTATCGTTGAGCGAGCAAATGCCGTTGCAACTCACAAAGGTGAGCTGCTCGGGACCCCGCCAACAGGTAAGAAAGTTACCTGGTCCGAATTACACGCCTACCGCGTTGAAGGTAGCAAGATCACAGAGGTCTGGTCGGAGGCAGATTTTATGGGAGTCATGCTTCAAATTGGCGCGGTAAAGTTTCCCGCTGCTTAGAGCCACTCAGGACGCTAGCTTGAAGTGATTGGTTTGTTCGGGAATATGACTTTCTGAAGAACCAAAACTCTGGGAATGCCCCTTTGATCCTTCCTTATCTCCTGCACTGTGAATTCCGGAAACGAATCAACCAATTTTTGCAGTCTTTCTGATTGTCCGAAACCAATCTCCATCACCAGATAACCGCCAGGCTTCAACACAGCAAGGCTTTGCTGCATCACTTTTCCATAAGATTCTTCCAGCGATTCCACATGCAGAGCAATCTTCGGTTCCCACAGAGTTTCAGGAGGTAATTCCCCGTACTCTTGCGTTTCCACATAAGGTAGATTCACTGTAATGACTTCAAAAGTGGCAGGCCGAAAACAGAGAACTGTGAAGTCTCCGCGAACAATCTGAACATTCCCTCTTTGATTCTGCCTGAGGACCGGAATCGCCTTCTCCGAAAGCTCGAGTCCGACTGCAAAACTATCCTTTATCTCCAGAGCCAGAGTGACCGGAATGTTTCCGGAGCCGGAACCCAAATCCAAAAAAACCGGCCTTTCTTTTAACTGCAGACTCTTCACAGCTTGAATGATTTCTTCGGTTTCAGGACGAGGAATCAATACAGATTCATTGACATGGAATTCCCGTCCGAAGAACTCCTGCGTGCCTTCCAAATACGCCAGCGGGTAATGCGTGGCCCTTCGCTCAATCAAGGCAATAAAACGGGAGAGCTCCTGATCAGACAATTCCCGTTTCAGGTCCGAGTAAACCTTGCTGCGAGGTTGTTGCAGCGCTAGAAGCAGGAGTCGTTCTGAATTCCAGCGTGCCTGATCCACGCCCTTTTCTTGAAGAGCTTCTTCGCCATACAGAATCGCCTGTTGAATCGTCATGACCGCTTCTGATTCTATCAAAGTCGTTTGTATGGATTCTGCACAAAAGTGTGTGGTTGGCTTACAGAAGTCCTTGGCTAAACAACCGAAATCTAGAAGGAAATGACTCTGGCACGTTTCTTGTCATTGCTAATGCCATGAAAATTGAATCCTCCGGAATATGTCAGCGGTCTGATCGCGTTTCTGGAAAAGAACTATGATGCAGCAACCGAACGGGCTCAGGCTGCTGAAAAACGGTTTCCCTGACCAAAGGATTATTTGAGAGAATGAATGGCGGAAATCCTCTTGCCTCCTTCGATCGAGCAATTCAATACAAAAAACAGAATCTGCAAGTCAATCCGAACTCTTCCATCTGCACGACAACATTGCTGCCTATTACATTTCCAAAGCATCCTATAAATCGGAAACGGGCTTGAATCCGGAAATTGATTTTGAAAAGGGTATCGAACACTTTCTAAAGTCGGCCCAGATCAACAATAAGAATCTTATTACTGTATCGAATCTAGCAAGCACGTACATCCTAAAAGGAGATTATGAGAGTACCAAAGGACAGGACCCGATGAGATCCTTCGAACGGGCGGTTGAATATTCTCAACAGGCGCTACAGATTGATCCCAATGATTCTTATTCGTTTCAAGCACTCGGTGAGGCGAGAGCAATGCAGGCAAAATGGATGGTGACGAGCAAAGGATCTCCTGAATCCTACTTTCAATCAGCTAATGAAAATTTGGAAAAAGCGATCGAACTTTGGCCCGAGTTTACTGAAGCAATTCGAACTTTTGCCGAAATGTATCGCTGGAAAGCCGAATGGCATCTTCAGCGAAATGAATCGGCGAAGGAAGATATTCGGCAGGGACTGGATGCTGTTGAAAGGTCTCTCAAAATATTCTCAGAGTCTGCGGAAGGACACGCAAAGAAGGGTTTATTGTTGCTGTTGCGCGCTCGCTCGGAATCGCTGTTGAAAAAAAGATTGGAAGCGGCGCGGCGGGCAAAAACGAGCTTGGAAGAGGCATTTCGAATCAACGCCAATCTAAAAGGGAAATATGCTTCGTATTTGGGACAAGCACAAGAAATATTAAAGTCATCGGTGCGTTAAGCCCCGGGTTCTTTTCCCCTTGAAGGGGAAAAGAACCCGGAGATGCTTCGCCTTTCTTTAAGGCTTTTCTGATCTCTTTCCTTTTCTCCGTTTTTCTATTCGGTTGATTTTTTGGGTTCTACAGTGACACGAAGAAGGTTATTACTTGAGTCAAGCTCTAACAAAACACGATCACCCTTCTTTAACTCGTTGTGAGTAATATTCTTTTCTTCTTTCGAAAATGATGTCGTGTCCGTAAAAGTAAACTCCTTCTCCTCGTTGGTCGTTTCAACCTTAAGGGTCATCATCATTTTCTTGTGGTCGATTTTCGCTATTGTTCCCTGGACTTGCGTGTTTTGCTCAGTTGCGGCCGGCTGGGCAGTTTCGGTCGGTTGGGCGGCCGGCTGATTCGTTTCGGGCGGTTGCTCACTGGACTGAGCCATGACAAAGCAAACAGATGCCATCAGAAAGGCAAAGATTAGTAATGATTTTTTGAACATCGAGCACCTCCTTAGAAAGTGTTTGAATAAATGAACACAAAATTGGCGGTGAAATTCTCTACTGCTTTTGACGCAACTGATGTTTAGTTAATTGAATTACTGAAGCTTGAAAGTTTATGTTACGGAATTTGACGACAAAAGAGTGTCGGACGAGCGTCAAAAATTTGTAACGACATCAGACAAAACGATGTCGCGAGCATCGCTACGAATTCACCGGCTCCTGGAGATCAATCCTGTGTCCAAGTCTCTATAAACTCGCCAGTTTGCAGCTGGCGGCGTCCATCAGTGTCGATAGTGCTTGAAAATATCACCGGCCGGACATTTACGAAAATCATAGGGATTCCACGTGCATAATTCATATCCGGACCATCCGTAATCTGAAAGTGCAAGTGAGGCTGATAACCATCGCCTGATAACCCGATCTGCGCAATCAGCTGGCCGCGCTTCACTTCATCACCCTTCTTTACGCGGATACTTCCCTGCTTCAAATGCGCAAAAGAGGAATACTCCTCCGCTTCATGCTGAACGATAACCTGATTCCCTCCAGTTGCATAAGGTCCAAATACTTCTTTAACATGCTCCATCTCTTTTCCAACATTTCGCCGCCGTGATGTTCAGACTCAAGGAGATTCTTTCCGGCCCATATCTCTACCAAAACCTCATTCAGCTGCACCGCTCCCTCACTGTCGTTGATGATCGCGAGATTTTGAATCTGCAAGTTTGCGATTCCAAGGAAACGGTTATCCTGGGCAAGATATACATAATCGCCCGGAGCAAAGCGGATTTGGAGGGCCTCCGATGATAAGGCAAATACTGTCAATCCCATTAGAATGAGAGCGATTCGTCTCCATCGATTATCAGACATGCAGACCTCCACCTGTATGAGATGGACTTAGTTTGTGCCGAAATGGTTGTACTGTTTCAAGCGGTGACGAGTTTTTTCAGGGCTTCTGCTTGAAAATGTGTGCCTAAGGCTGTGGTGATTTCATCGAGATCCCCTTCCATGATTCGGTCGAGCTGATAGAGGGTGAGGTTGATTCGATGATCGGTCAAACGATTCTGGGGAAAATTGTAAGTGCGGATTTTTTCACTTCGGTCCCCGGAACCTACCTGAGTTTTCCGGTTGTTCGCGATCGCATTTGCTTGCTCCTCTTGAGCAAGCTGATACAGACGAGACCGCAAAACTTTCAAGGCCTTTGCCCGGTTCTTGAATTGAGATCGTTCATCCTGACAGCTCACAACCATTCCGGTGGGCAAGTGCGTAATTCTTACGGCTGAGTGCGATGTATTGACGTGCTGTCCTCCAGGACCACTCGCGCAAAACGTATCGATCTTCAGCTCTGATTCCTTGATTTCTACTTCTACTTCTTCTGCTTCCGGCAGGATCGCAACAGTCACCGCGGATGTATGAATCCTTCCGCTTCCTTCTGTCACGGGAACCCGCTGAACGCGATGAACACCTGACTCATGCTTCAGAATACTGTAAACTCCCCGGCCTTCTACGTTGGCAATAATTTCTTTGAAACCACCCAGGCCTGTCGGATTGCTGTCAATGACACCGATTCTCCATCCTTTACGTTCTGCAAACTTCGTGTACATACGATATAGCTCAGCCGCAAAGAGCGCAGATTCTTCCCCGCCCGTTCCGGCACGAATTTCAAGAATGACGCCTTTTTCATCCAGAGGATCCTTTGGCAACAGCATTTGCTGCAGCGTTTGTTCCAACTCTGTCTTCTGGGCTTCCAGCCGCTCCAACTCCTCCCGCGCCATGGTTTGCATTTCCAGGGAATCTTCCTGATGGAGAAGTTCTTTGGTCTCGGCTATCCCGCGCAGGATAGACTTGTAGCGACGGAACTTATTAACAATCTCTTCCAGTTCCGATTTCGCTTTTGCGTGCTTTTGATATTTCTGGTAGTCAGTAGCTATTTCCGGATTGGAAAGAAGATCGTTCAGCTCCTTGTATTTACCTTCGAGCTCTTCCAATTTCTGTATCATGGTCTTATTTCACCGCAGAGAACGCTGAGATCGCAGTGTAAAATTTGAAATTTCTCTGCGGTCTTTGCGTTCTCTGCGGTTAAAAAAAGGTCAGGAAGCTTCGGCGGTTTTGTTTTTCTTGTAGCGTTTCTGGAATCTTTCGACGCGTCCTGCCGTATCCAGAAGTTTTTGCTTGCCTGTAAAGAAAGGATGGCATTTCGAGCAAATTTCAATGCGGATCTCTTTCTTCGTTGCCCGCGTTACAAAAACTTCACCACAGGCGCAAATCACTTTCGCTTCCGTATACACGGGATGAATACCTTTCTTCATGGATCTCTCCTAAACGGTCAAAATAGTATAAGCATCTCGGGGAAAAAGTCAAAATGAGACAGGGCCGCAGACGAGACGTCCGCGCTACTTTTCCCTAAACAGCTGACGACATCGAAGCCAGGAACTCCTTATTATTCTTGGCTTTACCCATGCGGTCAACGAGCAATTCCATTGCTTCCACGGACGACAGTGGAGACAGAACCTTACGGAGGATCCAGACCCGGTTGAGCTCTTCAGCAGGAAGCAGCAATTCTTCTTTTCTGGTTCCTGACCGGTTGATGTCGATTGCAGGGAAGATTCTCTTGTCGCTGAGTTTCCGATCAAGGTGGATTTCCATGTTCCCGGTGCCTTTGAATTCTTCAAAAATGACATCATCCATTCGGCTACCGGTATCCACCAGACACGTTGCGACAATCGTCAAGCTTCCCCCTTCCTCGATGTTTCGCGCAGATCCAAAGAACCGTTTCGGCCGCTGCAGCGCATTTGCGTCGATACCGCCGGACAATACTTTTCCGCTGGAGGGAATGATCGCGTTGTTCGCCCGGCTCAGTCGCGTAAGACTGTCCAGCACGATCACAACATCCCGTTTGTGTTCCACCAATCGTTTCGCCTTCTCGATTACCATATCAGCCACCTGAACGTGACGTGAGGGCGGCTCATCAAATGTCGAGCTGATAACTTCGGCATCTACACTTCGTTGAAAATCGGTAACTTCTTCGGGACGTTCATCGATCAGTAGAACGATCAACACAATTTCAGGATGATTCGTGATGATGCTCTTGGCAATCGTTTGCAACAGCATCGTTTTCCCAGTTCGTGGAGCCGCAACAATCAAGCCTCTTTGTCCTTTTCCTAAGGGAGTCAGAAGGTCCATGACTCTTGCTGAAAGATTGTCCTGAGCGGTTTCCAGGCGGATTCGTTCATGCGGATAGAGAGGGGTCAGGTTATCAAAAAGTATTTTGTTCCGCGCCTCGGTCGGGTGTTCAAAATTGACTGCCTCAACCTTGATCAAAGCAAAATAACGCTCGCCATCCTTAGGTGGTCTGATCTGACCCGAAATTGTGTCTCCTGTGCGGAGATTAAACTTACGGATCTGTGAAGGCGAAACATAAATGTCATCCGGCCCCGGAAGATAGTTATAATCCGGCGCGCGCAGGAATCCGAAACCCTCCGGCAGGATCTCCAAAACGCCTTCCGCGAAAATCAAACCTTCTTTTTCTGTTTGAGCTTTCAAGATCTCAAAAATGAGCTCCTGTTTCCTCATACTGCTCGCGCCCGTGACATTCAATTCTTTCGCCATCTGGCTGAGCGTTGCTATATTCATTTCTTTTAATTCAGCTATGTTCATAACTTTCTCCGGTCTCGGTAGGGGCGACCCCAGTGGTCGCCCGTCAAGGGCGGGGACAGGCCCCGCCCCTACGACTTCAATTGATCTAAGGTTATCTCGATTTCCCGCTTCCCTTCATTTGTTATATTGGAAGCAAAAATGATTGCAGCTCCAGGAAAACTGATTGCAGCCTGTTTTTGGGTTGCGTTTCGTTCTTTCTGGTTGAGCTTGTCAGATTTGTTTAAAACGATTAAATGTTTTACCCCGCTGGACTTCAGCCACTCGTGTAACTCCATGTCTGTCGACATAGCGGGATGCCTCGAATCTACGATTTGGATCGCGTATTGAAAATGATCTTCATTCAAAAAATGATCCACCAATCTCTGAAATGTTTTCCTCTGCACTTTGGAGACTTTTGCAAAACCGTAACCAGGAAAATCTCCAAAGACCCACCTGTCCTTTACCACGTACAGATTCAGCGTTTGAGTTTTGCCCGGTGTTTTGCTGACTTTCGCAATTTTTGTACCTGCCAGAAGATTAATCAGTGATGATTTGCCAACATTAGATCGTCCGAGAATAGCAACTCTGGGTTGCCTCTGCTCCGGCAATGTGTTCGGCGCCACGAAACTGCCCAGAAAAACAGCGCTCACAGAATCCTACTGAGGAAGCGAACTCTCCTTCTTGACACTCTTTCGCTTCAAAACTTCTGTTCTTGATTTCCTTTTCCGTTTCACAGGAACGGGATTGGTCAATGCGATGGGAAGAACTTCATCCATCGTATCCACAAGCCTGACATGAAGTTTTTTTCGGACTTCCTGAGGGATCTCCGAAAGATCTTTTTCATTTTTTCTCGGCAGAATAATTGTCGAAACGCCTGCCCGGTGCGCCGCCAAAATCTTTTCCTTCACTCCTCCAATGGGAAGCACTTTGCCGCGAAGCGTGATTTCACCGGTCATCGCAACGCTGTGTTTTACCGGATTTTTTGTCAGCGCCGAGATCAGTGCAGTCGCCATGGTGATCCCCGCAGATGGACCATCCTTTGGAATTGCGCCCTCCGGTATATGCACATGGAAATCCAGATGCTGGTAGAAATCACCGGATACTCCAAGCTCTCCCGTTCGCGATCGGATATAACTGAGAGCTGCGCGCGCGGATTCTTGCATTACTTTACCCAGTTTTCCGGTTAACATTAATTTGCCTTTCCCACGCATCAAAGTGGCTTCTGTAAAAAGTAATTCACCGCCCGTTTCCGTCCAGGCAAGTCCGGTTGCCATGCCAATTTCATTTTTCTTCTCGCGGTCCTGATCACGGAAACGTTCGACTCCAAGCAACTCTCCCACAACTTCCGGATCGATTGACTTTTGATGTGAATCCTTCAAAGCAATTTTCTTCGCGATTTTACGGCAGATGGAAGCAATTTCCCGCTGAAGATTTCTTACTCCGGCCTCTCTTGTAAAGTGGCGGATCAAATACTTAATTGCACTTTCTTTGAATTGGATTTTATACGCGGTGAGGCCATGAATCTCCAGCTCTTTAGGAACCAGGAACTGCAGCGCAATCTGGACCTTTTCTTCCTCGGTATAACCGGGAAGCTGAAGAATTTCCATTCTATCATAAAGAGGCGCCGGAATATTGTATGGTACGTTTGCTGTTGCAATAAACATCACGCGCGACAGGTCGTACGATGTATCCAGATAGTGATCCAGAAAGCTTTTGTTTTGCTCAGGATCCAGCACTTCTAGCAGAGCGGAGGAGGGATCTCCCCTGAAGTCCATGCTCATCTTATCGACTTCATCCAGCAAAAATACCGGATTGATGGTGCCCGCGCGTTTCATCATTTGAATGATCTGACCGGGAAAAGCGCCGATGTAAGTCCGGCGATGTCCGCGAATTTCAGCTTCATCGCGCACGCCTCCCAGAGAAAGTCGCACAAACTTTCTGCCTGTCGCCCTGGCGATCGAGCTTGCGAGAGATGTTTTACCGACGCCCGGCGGTCCTACAAAACAAAGAATAGTTGCCGCTTCTTTTTTCTTGGAAAGTTTCCGGGAAGCAAGAAACTCGATGATCCGCTCCTTCACTTTATCGAGTCCGTAATGGTCATTCGCGAGAATCTTCTGCGCGCGTTTTAAATCATCGCTCTCCGAGGACTTCTCACTCCAGGGAACACCGAGCAACCAGTCAAGATAATTGCGTGTTACCGTGGCCTCTGCCGACATGGATGGCATCATCTGCAATTTGCGCATCTCCTGAGTTGCTTTCTCACGCGCATCTTTGGTGAGCTTCTTGGTTTCAATCTTCTTGCGATACGTCTGTATCTCTTCCTGGAAAGCGTTCTCTTCGGATTGACCCAGCTCACGCTGGATCGCCTTCATCTTTTCACTCAGATAGTATTCGCGCTGGGCTTTCTCCATCTGCCGTTTCACGCGTTTGCCCAGTTTCTTCTCCACTTTGATTTGATCCATTTCCGACTTCAGCAGCTCCAGAACGCGATTCAAACGCTCCGAAGGATGAATCGTTTCCAGAAGATCCTGTTTTTCAGGGAGATCGAGTTGCAAATAGGCAACAACGATATCAGCAAGCCGTCCCGGATCTTCCGATTTTTGGGGAAGCATCCTTTCAGCCAGCAAGTTTGGAGAAAGTCTGGCATAACGATCGAGGAGGTTCAGCAGCTCTTCCATTCGCTGAGAAAGATCAGCATCCACATCCGACCGTCTCGAAAGCAGTTTGACATGAACGGTAAAGTAATCGGAAAGATGCGCATCCAAAACGCGCGCACGTTCCAGACCCTCGATCAATACTTTGACGTTTCCGTCATCGCATCGCAGGCTTTCAACAATCACACCGACCGTGCCAACGGAATAGATGTTGTCCATTCCCGGACTGATTGTTTTTGCTGAATGTTGGGCAGCAAGAAATATTTTACGATCACCGGCAAGAGCCGTCTCCAGTGCTTTTAAAGATTGCTCACGTCCAACGAGAAATGGCATGATCATTCCAGGGAAAAGGACGGCATCCCTGAGTGGAATCATCGGCAGAGTGATCACTTCTGCTCTTGGTGTTTGGGTTTTTTCAGTCATCTTTATTGTTTGGGATAAGTACGGTAGAGCTCAGTGTGCTCTGCGTTCTCTGCGGTTAAAACTAAACAGCTTTTTCGATCAGCGTGATCGGTTTAGCAAAATTCAGGACAACGTCCTTTGTAATCACGCACTCCTTAACGTTCTTTTGCGAAGGCAAATGATACATGAGATCCAGCATCAAGTCTTCTATGATCTGCCGGAGCCCGCGTGCGCCCATTTTACGCTTAATTGCCATTTCAGCAATCGTTCGAACCGCTTCGTCCGTGAACTTCAGAGCCACTCCGTCAAAATCCAACATCGCCTGGTATTGTTTAACGAGGGCATTCTTGGGCTCGGTCAAGATCTGGATCAGGGCAGCCATATCAAGATCATGCAACGAAGCAACCACCGGAAGTCTTCCGACAAATTCCGGAATCAACCCGTACTTGATCAGATCTTCCGTCTGCACTTGCTCGAGAACAGTTCCCACATTTTTCGTTCCTGCCGGCGGAATATTTGCCCGGTAACCCAAACTCTTCTTTCCCGTTCGGCGCTCTACAATTTTATCCAGCCCGACAAACGCCCCACCACAAATAAACAAAATATTCGTCGTATCGATTTGATAGAATTCCTGATGTGGATGTTTTCTTCCGCCCTGAGGGGGAACGTTCGCCACAGTGCCTTCTAGAATCTTGAGCAATGCCTGCTGAACCCCTTCGCCCGAAACATCCCGCGTGATGGATGGATTCTCATCCTTTCTCGCGATCTTATCGATCTCGTCAATGTAAATAATTCCTTTTTGAGTCTTTTCCAAATCGCCATTTGCGTTCTGGAAAAGCTTCAAAATGATGTTTTCAACGTCCTCGCCAACATATCCAGCCTCGGTCAATGTCGTGGCATCGACAATCGCAAACGGTACATTCAAGCATTTGGCCAGCGTCTGAGCCAGCAAAGTCTTTCCCGTGCCGGTGGGTCCAATCAAAAGAATGTTGCTCTTCCCCACTTCAACGTCGAGCTTCTTTTTCACAAGCTCGATCCGTTTGTAATGATTGTAGACGGCAACAGCCAATCTTTTCTTCGGTTGCTCCTGGCCGATTACATATTGATCCAGAAATGTCTTGATTTCCGAGGGCTTCATCAGGCTCGATGAGGGAGCGTTCCGGTTGAAGACATTCTCCTCTTCGATCAGCAGATTCCTGCAGGCTTCAATGCATTCATCGCAGATACAAACGGAGGGGGAACTGGCAATCAAACGGCGCACGTCCTCCTGCCTTTTGTGGCAAAAGGAACATCGGAGAACTATTCCATCGTTGTTGTTTCTTCTAACCATAAGTTAAGGCAGGATATGGAACTTACCCGAATTCCAAACCTAATAATAAATTGACGCTTTTCAATTGTCAATTTGAACCGCCAAGACGCCAAGTTATTAATCTCTTCTTTTCGAAACGGAACGTTGTGCGATGACTTCATCTATCAAGCCATATTCCTTTGCATGTTCAGCCGTCAGAATGAAATCTCTATCACAGTCTCTTTCCAAACGCTCTTTCGATTGCTTCGTATGGTATTGCAGGATGTCTATGATCCTTTCCTTCATGCGAAGAATTTCCTGGGCTTGAATATGAATGTCAGAGGCCTGTCCCTGAAACCCGCCAAGAGGCTGATGCAAAATAACGCGCGAATTCGGGAGCGCCAGACGCTTCCCGGGTGATCCGGCAGCCATCAACACGGCCGCCATGCTGGCGGCTTGACCGATCGCGATGGTTGAAATATCGGGACGGACAAATTGCATGGTGTCATAAATCGCCAGTCCCGCAGTGATCGAACCTCCGGGCGAATTGATATAGATTTGAATATCCTTTTCGGGATCTTCTGCTTCCAGAAACAAAATCTGAGCGATCACCAGATTGGCAATTACGTCGTCTATTGGTGTGCCGATAAAAATGATGTTGTCTTTGAGAAGGCGGGAAAAAATATCATAACCTCTTTCTCCGCGGTTCGTCTGTTCGACAACAATCGGAATCCATTGACTAATCGAATCAGGAATTTTCATTGTGTTTCTCGCTTTCTTTCCCAATATACTCAATTTGGGCGTTATCAATGATGAAATCCGCAGTTTTTGACAGCAAAATCCTGTGTTTCAGCCGGTCCATTCGCTCTTGCTCTTTCATCATCTCCGCTTTTACCGCTTCAGGAGCTCTGCGCTCCTGCTCGGCGATTAGTTGAATACGCTTTTCGATATCTTCTTCTGTGACTTCAATATTCTCAGCGCGCGCGATCGCTTCCATGATCAGCGATCCGCGAACTGTATTGTCCGCCTGACGGGTGAAACGAGCGCGAATCTCATCCCATTTCAACTCGGGATCATCCAGGTTCATCCTGCGCTGATGAAGTGAATAAGCATAATGTTTCATTGCCGATGCAGTCTCCTCGTTTACTAGACTTTCCGGAACCTCGAAAGGATTTTCTTCAATCAGTTTTCCCAGTGCTTGATCCTGGAGCTGTCCGCGCTGCTGACTGGTTTTCACTTGAGTCAGATCTTTCTTGATTTTTTCGCGGAGGTCGGACAACGAGGTAAAATCTCCAAGATCCTTTGCAAATTCATCGTCAATTGCCGGCAACCGTTTTTCGTTAACGTTTTCCACATCGAGTGAATAATGGATTGTTTTCCCGGCAATGGACTTTTCCGGGTAATCCGCTGCATAGACGGCATCGAATTCCACGTGCTCTCCGGCTTTCTTTCCCGAGACGTGCTCATTGAACGCGGGATGATTCTCTTCCGAACCGATTTCAATGAGCGTGCGATCATCGAATAGCTTCTGTTTCTTGTCCGTATCAAGAGTTGCCTGCACTTTTGCCGACACAAAATGTCCTTTATCCGCCGCAGTGTCTTCAAGAGGGATGAGCTCCGCTGCCCTCTGTTGATAAGATTTCAACATGGAATCGACTTCTTCGTCTTTAATTTCCACCGGCAAAGTTTTTAAAGGAAGTCCTTTATAGTCCTTCAACTCGATTTTGGGTTTTGTTTCGACAGTGACCTTGAAAACAAAAGGAGAACCTTCGGTATAGAGAACATCGTGAATCTCGGGCTCTGAAATGACTTCAAGCTCGTTTTGAGAAATGGCATCTTTGTAAGCTTCCGGCACCACATGCTGAATCACTTCATCTTTTATGTGCTGAGCGTACTTGTTCCGGATCAGACTTTCCGGGGCTTTGCCAGGCCGAAAACCAGGAATGCGCGCGTTCTTTGAGATAAGTCGAATCGCTTGTTTGATGTGCTTATCAACATCTTCCCAGGGAATTTCGAAGTGGATAACCTTCTTTACATCAGTAACGTTTTCAATTTCAGTCTTCAAAAAAGCCCTCCAACTTGCCTCTCGTTCACCGCAGAGAGCGCTGAGGACGCAGAGAAAAAAATACGAGATTTTTTCTGCTTTTTCTCAGCGATCTCTGCGTTCTCAGCGGTAAAGTAGCGAGATAAATTTAACACCCGCCTCGGAGATTGTCAAAAAAAGCGATGGATAGCAGGTTTCAAGCGAATCCGCAATAGTGTGTGCTTTTCTTCGTAGCCTTCCACAACAAATGGTGGATTTGATTATGCAAGTTAGGCACACTTTTAGATCAAATCGCAAAGACGCCGTAATCATCACGCGTTCAGGGCAATCGCAATTCGGAATTTGCCGTTTTTCCACAATTTCTGTGTAAAACTTGCCGCGACAGTTCCGCTCGAGGTTTTACTACAACGGACAAACGGTATAATTTAACCGCAGAGGTCGCAGAGAACGCAGAGGAAACACAAAGTTTTTGTTTTTTTCTCAGCGGTCTTGGCGTTCTCTGCGGTAAAAAGGAGTTTTAGATGAGGTTTTTTGATGCGGTGTCCCCGTTTGACGCGAGATACTACGGAGCGGATGAACGATTCTATGGAAAAGTCCACAATTATCTATCGGAAGAAGCTGGCATTCGCTACTTTCTACGAATCGAAGCTGCGCTTGTGGAAACTCTGGCGGACTATGGTTTTTGCACACGTGAAATCAGCAGAGAAGTTTCTGGCGCGTGCAATCACGTAACCGCTGCCGAAGTTTACGAAGAGGAAGCCCGAATCCAGCACAATATCAGAGCGATTGTAAACAGCATTCGGCGAAAAATCAGTGAAAAGGCCCGCGGTTACGTGCACCTGTTCGCAACATCCAACGACATTATGGATACGGCCGCGGCTCTCCGATTCAAAGAGTTCGGGCTGCAAGTCCTTGTGCCGGATTTGGTCGAACTGGTAGAACTTTTGGTACAGATGGCGCGCCAGGAAGCGGAAACACCACAAATTGGACGAACCCACGGGCAACATGCAGAGCCAATCACTTTTGGGTACGCAATAGCTTTGTTTGTGAGCCGCCTTGGAGGTCGAGTACTGAAACTGGAGCAGGCCTGCAGGTCACTTCGCGGGAAGTTTTCCGGTCCGGTTGGCGCTCATAACGCGCTTTCTCTGGCCGTCGGCAATCGCGCGCTTTCTTTTGAACGGGACCTGCTGGCCAAACTTGGCCTGGAACCAAGTCCTACCGGCATTTCCTCACAACTAACGGAACAGGAACCGGTTACGGATCTTGCCTATACCGCAGTTTCGATGATGGGAATCCTGGCCAATTTTGCGGACGATATGCGTCATTTGTATCGAACCGAAATCGGTGAGATCAAGGAAAAATTTCAACCTGAGAGAGTGGGTTCTTCCACCATGCCTCACAAAGTGAATCCAAAAGATTTTGAAAATGTGAAGTCATTCTGGAAAGCTTACGTGCCCCGACTGACCACCGTGCTGATGGATCAAATCTCTGAACACCAGCGTGACCTGACAAATTCGGCAAGCGGAAGATTTCTAACCGAATTGTTTGCAGCAGCCGATTATGCAATTTACCGTACTGCGAATGTGGTTCGTCAAATCGAGGTAAACCGTCCAAAGATGCGAGAAAATCTGGACTTTTCCCGCGACGCAATCATCGCGGAACCACTCTATATTCTGCTGGGCCTTCATGGTTGTCCGGACCCATACGACTGGTCTAAAAAATTGGTAAATGCTTCGCGCCAAACCGGGAAAAAAATGACGGAGCTTGTGGAAGCGGAAAAAGAATTAAAGCCCTACTTCTCAAAATTCACACCGGAAGAACGGGAGCTCATCAATCATCCAGAGAAATATGTCGGGAACTCTGTCTCCGGGACAATGGAGACGTGCGACTACTGGCTGCGACAATGCGAAGAAGTCCGGCAGCGTTTGTAGTGGCAGAGCATTTGCCATTGTAGTGAAACGGATCTGAAATCCCCAAAATACTCGCATAGCCATGGGCCAGCTCCCGGCTAGCAAATGCTCTGCAGCGTGCGCTTGGAAGCAGAGCATTGTCTCAGCAAACTAAGAATGTTGCAGGACGCAGATCGAATTGACAAGCAAGTTCAAACCAGAGCAACGGACAATGCTCTGCCACTACCAATAAAACTTAGGAATTAGCAGGCTGCACATCAAACTCTACAAAAATCGCAGCGGCAATCACGGTAGTCCATAAATGGTCTTTATGACCAACCGCTGATTGCGTCACATTGCGCGCGCCGACAATGTGATCGGAAAGCTGGTAGATTTCTCTGTTTGCGTCCCAGCTTTTGTCGGCATCGAACTCCAGACCCAGGGTCGTTGCAAGCATACCGGCGGCAAGATCCTCAGCATAGTCACCCGCTTCCTTTTCCGTTTCACCAAAACTGTGGTGTTCCGACAGATAGCCGAATAGATTCTTGTCTCTTGGTATCGCAACTCCTACCGAAGCGGCAATCAAACGGTGTGGCTCATTCGTTGCGCTCTCCGACATAACCGCAAACGTGATCTGACCGGGTCGCAAATATTTTTTCCCTTCTTGTATCGAAAGAATTTTGCAGTTTGGCGGAAAAATAGAAGAAACGCGCACAAGGTTCAAAGGCGCAATACTCGCATCGCGCAGCGCCATTTCAAAACTTGTTAATTTTTCTCTGTGAACGCCTTTTCCTTTCGTCAAAAAACACGTTTTAGGTACCATCGCTTCTCCTGGTTAAGAAATTGAAAAATACGATATCAAAAAATCTCAAGAAAGTGAACAGTGACAGTGACTAGTGGTCCGTTCGAAGCAGGTGTAACAGGCGTTGCATGGATTGGGGAACAAACTGATGTTCTTGCAGAGCGCGCAATCCGTATTTTTCCCGCAATTCGAGCAAACCGGTCTTGAGATCCTTGGCTTTCCTGAGGAAAGCGCTGACCTCCTGCGCGCGATCATCTATGCAAATGTCCACTTGATCCATATCAGTCTGGGAAGCGGAACGGTAGGATTTCCAGTGAGAAAAAACGCGAAAGAGAAGGTAGTAACCGATCACATTCGGACCGGGCACCACCATAATAAATAAGGAAAGAGGAAGTAAAGCCAGATCAATGAACAACCATCGCAGGTGATGATAAGAGCGGTCCCGCAACATTCGTTTTAATTTCATTCGAACTTCAGCAGGATCAATCGGCCGGTTCAGAGCAACCGTAACTTTTCGAAAAGATCGAAGCCTGCGAACAAATCGATCACCGGCAAACGCTTCACATGCGACTCGTTCATACCTCTGTTTCAATCGTTGCCAGAGCTCGCGCCCCTTATCAGAGGCTTTCTTCCATCCAGGTTCGTGAATGATCTGCTCTTCGAAAAACAATAAGTCCGGTGTCTGCGGATCTTCTTCTGCACTGAGATAAAGCCAGGCAACACGGATCTCAGATATAGAATTCGCCTCCTGTAAGCCAGTCATCGTCACTTAATAATAATGAAATTCGTTCGTAATTAGTAGTAGGTAATCGTAAGTAATCGTGGATCTTGATCGTAATCATAAATCCTAGTTATGATTCTCCCGACTAATGAGACATACGACTAAGACTAAGAATCACGATCACGATTACGATCCACGACTAACGCGATCTTATCCTTTTGACTTCTTCTGCCAGCCGGGTCTGGTCACCGGAGCCAAAGAGGACGCCAACTTCAGATAGCAAAGCGCAAACAATTTCTTCGAGCGCAGCGGAAACAAGCTCGAACCTGGCGGTTTCAGGAATTGGTGACAGATTTTTCAAAAGTACATCAAAGTCCAATCGACCATAAACATCCATCCGGAGGTTTCTCGTCACATTCGGCATCGTACCCTGAACCTGAATGATCGCGCGTTCGGCCAGCTTGTCCGCATCATCCTCTCCTAATTTTTGCTGAGAATATTCATATATATGAGAGTAAACATCGTTGTATCCTTCCACGAGATCGTGAAGATCTGCCTCCAGGTCGGCAGAAGAAGGAACGTAACTGGGAATTTCACTCGATTCGGCGGATTCCTGTATTCCCAGAGCTCCAATCAGAAGAAAGGCCCACAGGATGCGGCATGTTTCAAAATTCGAAACATAGCTCATGCTGCAAATGTCTTCGACTTTAAAACGGCCTTTCTCGCAAAGCGAGAACAGATGCGATTCCTCAGGATTCAGGCTCAGATTCATGAGCACTTTGTCCGAATCGCTGACCGGCACGAGAACGCTTGTAAAAGAGCTGATACCCTTGCTGATCCGTGACCATGACGTAATCGTTTTGGTGCCGGAAAAAATAAGCTCCTCCGGACTGGAGTTCAGCAAAATCATCTCCTGCGTATCCACGTCCTTCAACGCAAGCTCGTAGGTGCCTTTCACCGCATCAAACAGGCTGATGATAATGGCGCGGACCTGATCCCGGACGCCCTCCACGAGTTCATCGGCGCTGATGGCGCCGTTTTCGCAAAGAATAGCGCCCAATCTTTTTCCCGGTCGCACGATCTTCGTTGCGTCCAGAAAGCTTCGCACCGTAATGCGACCGGACCGCAACAGAAATTCTCCTAACCGGTCATCCATGGAAGTGGAGGCGGCGAATACCATTTGGCCTTTCTCCACAAACACCGTTTTCTTGTGTTCCCGGATAAAACAGGTCAGCACACCGGTTTCTTTGCTCCTGCAAACAGATCGCAAGAGCTCTGGAATCGCAGATTCTTCGAGCGATCCCCGGATCGTTAAATCCTCTTCCATCCTTCAACCTTTCAAAGGTTAGATTGATTGCGCGATCGCAATCGCATTCTTTGATTGATTTTTGATCGTAAACATCGCACGATCGGCCTGTCGAACCAGATCATCCTTTGTATTCGCATGAGCTGGAAAAGAAGCAATTCCAATGCTGCCGGTCAGATTCACCTGGGCGTTTTCGCTGATCCGGAAAGGTCTACTTGCGATTGTGCTACGAATGCGGTCCGCAACCTGTAAAGCGCCCTGCGTGTCTGTCTCCGGCAAAACAATGCAAAATTCATCGCCCCCGTAACGAACCACTTTGTCAATACCACGAACAGTAAGAATGATTCGATGAGCGATTTCTTGCAGTGTTTTCGACCCTATCAGATGGCCGTACTTCACATTCACTTCTTTTAGATTGTCCACGTCAAAGAAGATCAGTGAAAGATCGGATCCGTACCGTTTTGCGCGTAAAAATTCTTCTTCCAAATACTCTTCGAAATATCTACGGTTGTACGCTTCCGTTAAATCATCTTTAATGGTCAGCTCTTTGGTTTTGTAATGAATGATTGCATTATGAACAGCTCCGGCGATTTCCTCACTCAAGAGTGAAAGGAGCTTGAAATCATCCGCGGTGAACAATTCGCTATCTTCGTACTTCACCATCACCAGTTCTCCCAGCGGTTGATCTTTCCACCAGGTCGGTGTGACGATCATTGCGGCAACTCGTTGTCCATTTGGAGTGTAAATGGGAGGATCTGTGGGATGAAAAAGGAGTGGCTTCCGCTTGGAAAGGATGTCGTAAAACTCTTTTTCCGGCAGACCAAAAAATTCTGCGCTGCGATCCGCTCCACTGACCCCCCGAACCGCTTTCATCATTAACATGTTGGATTTCTCATCCAGTAAGAGAATCCCTCCGCCATCGGCTCCTGTAAGCTCAATTGCAGAATCCACAAGAATATTGGTCAGGCCATCCAGCTCCATCGTCAGTGCGATCTCTTTAATGATCTGCAACAAGGTTCCTTCCCGGTGATAAACAGGGCGGTGCTTTTTCGCAGCGAAAATGCCATCCCGGTAGAGCGTTTCAAAATCGGACAGCGGAAAAGGAGTCGGCCAGTAGTGCCTTGCGCCGGATTGCATGATGCGAACCGCCAGATTCACATCGTCCGGACCAACAACAAGCAGTTGGGAGGGTGTTCTCAATTGCGACCAGAGCTCGTTTATCAAATTGGCGTCCGCGGCAGATTCCAGATTACAAAAAACGAGCGTGTAACTATCTGCTCGAACTTTTTGAATCAGTTCTTCCTTTTCCCGAACTTGCTGAACTTGCCATCCTTCTTTATCCAGAAAATCGGAAACCGTCGCTAACACGTCGTCCCGATCATAGATCAAGGCGGATTCTTTCATGAATTCATTTTATTTTTTCAGGAAGTTGGAAATGAGATCGACCGGCAACGGGAAGATGATGGTTGAATTCTTCTCAGCAGCGATCTCTGTTAAGGTCTGAAGATATCGCAATTGAACTGTAATCGGATTGGCTGACATTACGACCGCTGCTTCCGAAAGGGATTTGGAGGCTTCCAGTTCACCGCGGGCATGAATGATCTTTGCGCGTTTTTCCCGCTCTGCTTCCGCCTGTTTGGCCATGGCGCGCTGCATTTCCTGGGGCAGATCCACATGCTTTACCTCCACCATGGAAACCTTGATTCCCCAGGGATCCGTGCGTTCGTCTAAAATATGCTGCAGACGTGCGTTCAGGTCTTCCCTTTCGGACAATAAACCGTCCAGATCTACCTCCCCTAGAATCGAGCGCAATGTGGTTTGCGCCAACTGAGAAGTAGCATACAGATAATTTTCCACTTCTACAATGGCTTTTGTCGGTTCGAACACGCGGAAATAAACGACAGCGTTCACTTTGACGGAAACATTGTCCCGCGTGATGACATCCTGAGGCGGCACATCGAGTGTGACCGTACGCAAACTTACTCGCACCATTTTCTCAACAGGGTATGCAACCAGAACAATCCCGGGTCCGCGAGGAACCGGCACCAGTCTTCCCAAACGAAAAACAACGCCGCGCTCATATTCACGAAGGATGTTGATCCATGATTTCAATAGAAAAATCGCAAACAAAACAACGATTCCATAAGGAATCCAGTTTTCTAACATAGAATCTCCTCGCTTTACTGCTTTTCCACTCGCAAGTTTAGGCCTTCTACGGAAACGATTTTTACCTTTTCACCTTTTGAAATCGGTTCGTTTGCCGTTGCATTCCACAGTTCGCCATGCACAAAAACCTTGCCGCTTCCATGAATGTCTGTTTGTGCAATGCCTGTTTCCTGCAACAAACCTTGAAGGCCGGTAACCGGCTTACGCCGGTGCAGAGACACAACCATGAATAAAAGAAACGCCATGGTCGCCGTGATCAAAAACACAGACGTGCCGATCACTTTATAGCTGATCCGCATTTCAGGAATGGGAGCGTCAAACAACATGGTGGCGCCGAGTACAAAAGATACAACTCCGCCGATGGTCAATAAGCCATAACTGGTAATCTTGATTTCCAAAAGGAACAGAACAATCGAAAATGCGATCAACATTGCGCCAATATAATTAATCGGTAAAATCTGCGCCGAAAGGATACAAAGTGAAAGACTGATAACACCCACAATTCCCGGAAGAATCGCGCCTGGATGATAGAGTTCCATGAGAATACCGATCATTCCGATGCTAAATAGAAGCACGGTGATGTTCGGATCAGCAAGAAAAGACAGGAACCGTTGCCTGCGCGTCATTTCATAGGCAATCACTCTGGGTTTGTTGAGGTTCAGTTTCTTTTCCGATCCATCGAACCTTTTGATGGTTAAACCGTTCGCTTTCTGCAGTAGTTCATTTTTATCCTTCGCTATGAAATCGATCAGTTTCCATTTCAGGGCTTCTGTTTCAGTAAAAGAAATCGAATCCCGCACAGCTTTTTCAGCCTGTTCAATATTTCGAGAACGCTTTTCGGCCAGCGTCTTTATATATGCGACTGAGTCCTCGGTCGCTTTCTTCATCATCGTTTTTCTATTTTCTGTTTCTTCGCCGCCTTCCCCAATCGTGACAGGATGAGCGGAGCCCAAATGCGTTCCCGGCGCCATGACTGCCAGGTCTGCTGCGATCGTAATAAAAAAGCCTGCAGAAGTCGCCCGCGCGCCTCCCGGCGCCACGTAAACTGCAACGGGTACTTTTGAATTCACCATCTTGGAGATGATGGTTCGCATGGGCCCGTCAATGCCGCCTGGAGTTTCGACCTGCAAAATCACAAGCTCTGCATTTGTCTCCTGTGCATGATCGATTCCGCGCGTAACGTACTCCGATGTGACCGCATGGATGGGACCATCCAGAAAGATATGGACCACCGTCGATTCTGCTGCAAAAGAGATCGAACAAAGAAGCAGAAAACAAACGACATACAAACTATTTGTTTTCATAGAGATAGAATGGCACCTGTATTTTAATTATAACGCGGAACAAACAATTCAGGTAGTGAGACCGAAGGTGGAGAAAAGGAGACCGATCAGATAAATGGAACCAAATGCAACCAGAGGAAGATTCGATTCATAGGAGAAAGCCTGTGCACGACGCAACGCGCTTAAGGTATCCTCCTCCGCGATGTGAGGAATTCCGGCTTTCGAAGCGGCACGGATCAACTCCCCTGTCCCGGCGCAGCGCCCGAGAGGCTTAACGCGTGTGAGAACGATGCGCGCCGCGTTGCGGCTCACCGCCTTGAGCATTTCACTTATGTTCTTATCTTTCATCGCGGTGAAAAGAAAAATGCATTGCGACCACTCGACATCCTCTAAAAACTGAGCAAGCGCGCGAGCGCCCATCGGGTTGTGCGCACAATCGAGCAGCACAGGTGGATCCTGACCCGCCACTAGCTCCAACCGCCCGGGCCACTTTGCTTCCTCAAAAGCTTTAATTACCAGGTCCCTGTTTAACTTCCATCCCCTTTCGGCAAGCACATCTGACGACAGCAACGCGATCGCTGCATTCTGAATCTGATGCCTGCCCCGCAAGCTCACGCGAATTGTTTTGTTCCAGGGAGTGTAGAGAAAAACAGGAAAGCCATTTTCCAGCCCCGCTTCTACGATATTAGATGCATCGACAGCATGAACCGGACTTCCGGTCTCCTTACAGAGTTTTTCGACCACTACTTGCGCCTCCTCCGGTAATTCTCCCGTTACCATTGGGACCGAAGATT
This sequence comes from bacterium, assembly GCA_022616075.1. Lineage (NCBI taxonomy): Bacteria > bacterium. The sequence continues at coordinate 5,626 of JAKEFK010000228.1, read as the reverse complement.
TCGAAATCATTGCTTTCTCTACAGCAATGCTTGCCAGAGTTTTCCCAAGATAGTTTTCATGATCCAGTCCGATGGTCGTAATAATGGATAGCTCTTGTGCGATTGCATTTGTGGCGTCATGTCGTCCGCCAAGCCCGACTTCCACCACCGCGCAATCCACTTTGCTTTCAAAAAAATGCAGCAGGCCGGCAGCCGTGAGCGCTTCAAAATAAGTCGGCGAGAGCGAAATCCTATCCATTGCATGGAATACTTTGTCCATGCATTTTTCGAAGTCCTCTTCCGAAATCTTCCGGCCATTCACGCGAATACGCTCACGAACATCAATCAAATGAGGAGAGAGGTAGTAGCCCGTTCGCAGATTATTTTTTACGCAAATAGACTCAAGCATCGCGCCGACGGAACCTTTACCATTTGTGCCTGCAATCAAAACGGAGGGAAAGTGTTTTTCCGGATTTCCAAGCTCCTCGAGCAGTTTACGAATATTTTCCAGGCCAAACTTGATCCCGAGAGTTTCGAGTGATTCCAGGCGCTTGTAGATATCGGACATTTGTACACATCTCGGAGGGCGGGCGTCCCTGCCCGCCAAATGAGCCCTGTATTTAAGGCGGGCACGGAGGCCCGCCCTCCATTAATTTTTTGAGTTCATATACTGGAGGGCTTTGATGAGGTAATCGCGCATTTGTTTGCGTTCCACGATGTCATCGAGCATGCCGTGTTCTAAGAGAAACTCGGATCGCTGAAAACCCTCTGGCAATTTTTGCCGGATTGTTTGCTCGATGACACGCGGTCCTGCGAAACCGATGAGCGCTCGCGGTTCAGCGATATTCAGATCACCCAGCATTGCGTAGCTCGCCGAAACTCCACCTGTTGTTGGATCGGTCAGAACCGAGACATAAGGCAGGCCCGCATCATCGAGACGGGCCAGGGCCGCAGAAATTTTCGCCATTTGCATCAGAGAAAGCGCGCCTTCCTGCATCCGCGCGCCACCTGAACAGGAAATGATGACAAGCGGGGCGCGATGTTGCAGACAATGTTCGATTGCGCGCGTGATCTTTTCCCCCACGACACTGCCCATGCTCCCACCCATGAAGGAATACTCCATCACACACAAAAGAACGGTCTCTCCGGCTAATTTTCCTTCCACGATGCGGATTGCATCCGATTTTCCAGCCGTATTCCAGCTATTCTGCAGACGATCCCGATACTTTTTCGTGTCCTTGAAACGAAGCACATCCACAGAAAGAATGTTGCCGAACAATTCCCGGTAAGGTCCTTCATCCAGCAACAGGCGGATCCTGTCTTCGGAACTGATCCGGAAGTGATAGTTGCATTTCGGGCAGACGTTTAGATTGCGATCCAGCTCCTTGTGCCAGATGATCTGCTGGCAACCTTCACACTTCATCCAGAGGCCTTCCGGGACGCGTGAAGGTTTTTCCTGGAGTGGTTCTTTCGGCTTCTTTTCTTTTCTAAACCAGGACATTTTTAAGGGCCCAAAGAGTTCAAAGGTTCAAGGGTTCAAAGTGCTGTTTAAAAACACTTTGAACGCCTCAACACTTGGAACAAGATGCAGGATGTGTAGATTGAATACTGTAGATAACAGCCGGGTTACGCCTCGACTACGTCTTCTGCGCTTTCCCCTGCTTCCTCTCTCTTTTCCAGTTCGTTTTCTACGCCCAACATAGCACAAGCGGCATCATACATCATGCGAACATTCTTTTTGTCATTCTGCAATTCGGCGAGTCTTTCTTTGACTCTGGCCAGTTCTTCTTCAATTCTCGCATCGATTTCATCGATCTGCCGTTTGGTCATGTCGAGCGCGTTTTCATAAAACTTCTGTTGTTCCTTTGATAGTGCCGGCATAGATTAGGATCCCTCCGTTAGTTTTGTAATGTTTTAACCTTGCACTTTAAAAACGATTGGATATGTGATCCAAACTTTCACTTTTTTACCCGCTTTAACAGCCGGCCGGAACGTCCATTTTTTTGCAGCTGCGACGGCGGCTTCGTTTAATCCAACGCTGCCACCAGCAGGTCTAAGAACCTTTACATCCCCCACTTTCCCGGCTTCTGTGACTAGAATACTTAAAACTACCGTGCCCTCCACCTTCTGTTTGAAGGCAGCAGGAGGATAAGTTGGTTTCACGCGACTAATAACTTCCGGTTTCTGCACATCAACGCCCATTTCCACAAGATCTCCTTCATTTACAGAAGGTTTCTGTTCGGCAGGCTTCGGTGTTTCCTTGGGAGCTTCTTTCACAGGTTCCTGCTGTGGTGGTGGCGTTTCCTGAACAGGAGCTGGAGCTGGCTGCACCTCCGCCTTTGTTTCCTCTGGTGGAGGAGGCTGTTGTTGTGCTTGGGCTGCTGCTGCTTCTTCCTCTCTCTTCTGCTGAGCGAGTTTCTCTTCTTGTTTCAACCGGTCTTCTTCTTTTATTCTGGCTTCTTCTTCCCGCTTCTTCTTTTCTGCTTCTGCTTTTTGTTCGACTAATTTCTTCTCTTCGGCAGCTTTCTTTTCATCCACCGGCTTCTTTGTATCCACAGGAGTTGTAACGGCCGGCTCTTTCGCGGGAGTTGTCGTAAGATCAGGTGACGGCGTAGGCGTAACGGCCGGCTGATTTACCTGCGTTTTCTTAACGGGAACTGGCGTTGGCGGCTCGGAACTGGGGCGGAAAAGAATGTACGCGACGATCCCGACCAAAACCGCAGCACCGATGCCTACGGGTAAAATCGGAAAACGCTTGTGTTCCTGGGAGGCCATCATATCGGGAACAGAGATATCGCGGAACCCTGTCTTTTCAGCCGGCACTGGCGCCGCTTCCGGGGCTGCAACGGGAGCTTTCTGCTCTTTCGCCGGTGCAACAGGTTGAGGAGCCGGTTTCACAACAGCCGGTACCTCTTTTGGCTTCACCGGCTCGGGCTGAGGTTTCGCCGCGACAGCAGGAACCGCAGCGGCAATTGGTGCGCTGACAGGTTTTGCCGGCTCTTTTTCAACAGCAACCTCTTTCATTTCTCCTTCATGAGATTCATCCGGGAAGAGATCGCGGACGTAGTTCGCAAGCGAAGCGCCGGTTGCGGTATAGCTTTCAGAATAAAACAAGTTATCCAGATCTTTCTGCATCTCGTAAGCAGACTGGTAACGATCATCCGCATTTTTCTTCAACGCGCGGTTTACGATTTTTTCCAGTTCAGCAGGAACACGACTGTTGAACTCCCGTGTTGGGGTGATCCTGGCTTCACGAACTTTTTCCAGAATCGTAACCTCCGTGTCGTTTTCATCAAAAAACAGAGGACGTCCGGTAAGAAGCTCATAAAGCACAACACCGAGACTAAAAATATCGCTTCGCTTGTCTACGGCCTTGCCCCAGGCCTGTTCCGGAGACATGTACAGAAGTTTGCCTTTCAACGCTCCATGCTGGGTAACATGGGCTTTTGTTGCGGCCTTTGCGATTCCGAAATCGACAAGTTTTACTTCCCCTTCATAAGAAATCAGAATGTTTTGGGGAGAAACGTCGCGGTGAACGAGATTCAACGGTTGTCCGTTCGACCCGCGCTTGCGGTGGGCATAGTCCAACGCGCTGGCAATCTTGGAAATGACCAGCACGGAGAGGTCAACCGACATCGGTTTCCCTTTCGTTCGCGAAGATTTCAAAATCCCCCGCAGATCTTTACCGTGAACATATTCCATCGCGATGTAATACGCGTTTTCAATCTTTCCAAGATCGAAAATCTGGCAGATGTTATGGTGGGTCAATTGAGCCGCGAGTTTTGCCTCATCGATGAACATGGTTACAAATTCTTCATTTTCGGCCATGTGAGGCAGGATCCGTTTGATGGCCAGGATTTTTTCAAAACCTTCTACGCCTTTCCGCTTTGCTAAAAAGAGCTCAGCCATTCCGCCCGTTGCGATTTTTTCCAGCAACAAGTATTGGCCAAAATTGATTCCTTCTTCTTCGACAACTTTTGCTGCAACAGCGGCAGGAAGTGCATCCTTCATCGGGGCAGGAGCAGGTTTTGCAGCTACCGGTTCCGGCTTCACTGGTTGTGGTTTTGCCGGTTCCGGTTTTATAGCTTCCGGTTTCACAGCTTCCTGTTTTACAGGTTGCGGTTTCATCGGTTCCTGTTTCGGTATCTCTATTTTGCGCGTCGGTTCCACGACGGGCGGTTTTGCAGCGGCCGCATGCGGCTTCGCTCCTGCAGGAGCCGGTTTCTTTAACCCGGAAAGGGTGTCGGAAAGTTTTTTCTCCAGATCCAAGTCCATGCCGGCTTTCTTCGCATGCTCAGCGGCTTTGAAGCTTTTCGGCATTTCGATTGCGACGGTCGGGGCTGCCGGCACTTTCGTAGGTTCTGGAGCGCGTGGTTCCGGCGCCGGCGCTGCTTTCGCCGGTTCTAGCTTGGGTTCAGGAGTCGGCGCAGGAGCGGGTGGCGCGGGAGTCACAGCAACAACCGGCGGCGCAGTTAAAACTTCCGTTGACCGCTGATCACCCGACATTTTTTCCGACTGAAGTTCTCTTTCAACACTGGCAATCACGTCTGTGAACAGGTCTTCGGAAGTAAACACTGCTTCAGAAGCCGCAGGCTTTTCTGCCGCAGATGTGGATTCAGATACTTCTGCTTTTTCAGAAGCAGGCCTGGCTTTTTGTTTCTTGACTTCCAGATCCAATCCAGCCAGAGATTCTTCTAATTTCTTTGAAATTTGGTCCTTACTTTTGGGCTTTTCAGTCACAGTTTTTTTCTCACCTGCCGGCCTTGAAGCGCCAGTCACATCTTCCTTGACCATCTTGTTCAACAGATCCCTGCTGAACTGCATGGTCCTTTCTTCGTCTTCGATCGCTATTCGAGATTGTCCATTCTCCTGAACAAGACCCTGTAAAATCGTGACCAGATTCGAATCTTCAATCGGCTTTTCAATGTATTCGGTCGCGCCATATTTATTGATCGCATCTACGCGATACCGTTTGCCTTTGTAAACATCGGTAATGATTACCACAGGCGTCTTCTCGCCGCCTGGCAACTTTCGAATATTGCTACAAACCTCAAAACCATGCATCTTCGGCAGCATGGCCGAGAGCAATACTAGATCAGGAGCAAGAGTTTTAAACTGGTCAATTGCAGTTAGACCGTCCCCGCAAGTGGAAACATCAAATCCTGCCCCTTCCAGAACCTCCCGAGTATGGGTCAGACTTCTGGGGTCATAATCCACCAGGAGAATTCGTTTACCTGGCATCTGAGACACCCCTATTCAAAATAATAATTACCTAGACGAAGAATGCGTTTTTTATACCACCAAAATGCTTGAAATGTCAATGTTTAGACCTCCCAATCCATCTCTTCAAAATGCGGTCCAGGCGCCTGAAATTGTATCGATCCGGCCTGCGGATGTTCCTCCAAAACGATGTCCTTTTGCGATAGCATAATCCGGAACCGGATGGTATCACCGGATCTGGCATTGAGATCCTCAAAAGGCACTTTCACTTCCAAAATTGAGCCCACACCGCATTCGCAATGATGGTCCAACCGGATCCAACCATCATCTCTTTCCTTTTCCAGACTCATTTCTATCGTGCCATCCTCTTTCGGATAAATAGAAAGGATAAAGGAAGGCAAAATGAAAATCTGAAAACCGTAACCTT
>JAKEFK010000227.1 GCA_022616075.1 bacterium | reverse complement strand
TCCATCAACTCAACCGAACGCGAGATTCTGCTGGAAGCCAGAGATCTTCTGCGTCAGCAAAAACCGCTTTTGCAAGCGTATAACAGCACCAGCTTTGATGAGCTCTTGCTTGCGGGAGATGCGTGGGTGGTGCATGGTTGGAGTGGAAATCTTGCAATGGTTATGGAGCAGGGAAAGGATCTGGATTTTGTCATTCCCAAAGAAGGATCGATCCTGGCTGTTGAAAATTTCTGCATTCCCGCGGCTGCCATTCATCCGGAAGAAGCGCATGCCTTCATTAATTTCATGCTGGATGCAAAGGTAGGAGCGGAGATCACGAACTATTCTTACTACCCGAATACAAATGAAGCAGCTAAGCCGTACATCAAACCGGAGATTTTGAACAATCCAGTTTGTTATCAGGATGATGAAACGCTCTCCCGTTGCGAACTGGTTCGTGATGTTGGACAGGCGGCGCAACTGCTCGACCGCTACTGGACCGAAATCAAGTCGCAGTAAACGATGTAATGCGGACGTCCCGTCTGCGCATTTGCAGGCGTGCCTGCACGACTTTGTATCATTATCTTAGCCATCGAAAAGAGTTGTAAGACTTGGACTTTGTTGATAAGATCGGACGCAACTATTTGATGAAACTTGGAGGGTGAACTCATGTTGAACAAGGAAAATGCTGTACGTCCAAGGACTCCACTACTGTTTTCATTCATTGCGATTGTGTTTCTTCAAGTCTTCACATTTGTAAATCAAAGTGAAGCCGAAAACTGGATGAGGACTTATACAATTGGCATAGATGGTTACGATCAGGCCGAGAGCATGAAACGGACGAGTGACAACGGATTTGTTATCAGTGGTCTTACAAATTCGAATGAACTATTTATCATGAAGTTAGATTCGGCTGGTGCGCTGCAATTGCATAAGACCATTTCTATGGGACCAGGCTCGGGTTTTACAAGGATCGCTCAGACGCTGGACGGAGGATATCTGCTAACTTCCCAAATCCCCAGTGGTTCTTTTCCAATGGTTGCCAAAATCAATAAGGTTGGAGAGATAGCATGGCAGCGCAGATTCAACTTTAACACTGGCAGGATCCATTCCGCCACTGCCACACCTGATGGCGCGTACATCCTTGGGGGCGTGAATAGGTTAAATGACGTCCTCGGAGCATGGATAGTGAAACTCGACGCTGATGGTACGATTCTATGGGAAAAGTTTCTCGAAGGAATTTTATCGATACATACTGGAACCATCGTCGGAACAGTTTTATCTGTGGACGTTACGAATGATGGAAATGTTGTTCTTGTCGGACACCGAGGTAATGGGGGGTGGATTTGTAAGATAACTCTTTCAGGATCTGTTTTGTGGGAACGATCATTCGAGTGGAGCGAGCAGGCAATCGAACTCCCTTTATTAATCGGATCTTCGGACGGAGGTGTCATTGTGGCTGGACAGTTTCAGACTGGTCAGAACCACCTTGACATTGTGATTGCCAAATTGAATTCCTCCGGCGTACTACTTTGGCAGAAGACTCTCGGCGGCAAACAAACAGAGTACGTTAAAGCACTCGATGAAACGCCAGATGGGGGAATTGTATTGGGTGGCACGACAGGATCCTTCGGTGCAATCTCCACTGACCCTTGGTTGGTTAAACTAAGTAGCACCGGAGCTTTCAAATGGTCGAGAATTTTCGCATCGAGCGGTGATCCTGGTGCCATTACTGCGGCAGCCGCCGTTGATAGCGGTGTCGCTATCGCCGGGTCTTTTGGACAACCACCTTTACTGTTTGTTTCCAAAGTAGAAGTTAATGGCGACTCCTGTTTTGCTTCGACAGTGAAACCTACGGTGCGTAATGCTTCATTCGCATTCGGGAGTTTGTCCAACGAATTTGTTAACTTTCCATCGTCGTCTCAAAATAGTACTTTTTCCGCAATTTGTAGTACCGTTACAATCCAGCAATTGTGCGGCCCAGCAGCGGCTACACCGCTGTTGTCAAGCTCAGAGTCCTGCACCACAAATCCTTTGGAATTTGTTTTTCCTCCTGCCGGTACACAAGACCGAAAAGTTCTCATCACGAACTATGGGAGTTCTTTATATCCTGAACCTACATACCAAACTGAGAATGGAAAAATAAACATTGTCTCAAGAGTGACTGACGTAGCGGGTGCAGGCGTCGAAGGGGTCGATGTTTTCTTCCGAATCTTGGATCCGGCAGATGGTTCTCTTTATGTAACAAACGGCCAAGATGGTGATAATAACGGCGGCGATGCCGAGTTTGACGGGCTTGAACATACGCCAGGCATCTGGAAGGCAACCTCCCAGGCTGGTGGATACATCTACATGACTTTGCAACTACCGACCTTTGGAAACAACTCGAGCCAACCCCGATCTTACTCAGGAGACAACTTCAAAATAGAAGCCTCGTTTAATAACCAATTTTCATGTTCGCCCGGTTGTGTTCAGAGTGGGATGCTTACTGCTTGGAAGCGGATATATCTTGAACACGACATGATGTACAGAAAAGGGGGCCTTCTTTTCTATGATTTTGATCCTGCAACATGCGGAAATCTGTGCAATCAAGTGGTACTTTACGATTGGAGTTTTGGACAGTTGCAGGATTGGGATCAAGTAGTCATATTTGACGTAACCGATCCGGTCGGGGAGCTAGCAACGGTCGCTCCGGGGGGAATTACAAACAATGGAAACGGCACGATCACAGTCACTTTTACATCCGACTTGGTGAAGCCGCATTTTGCAAGTAGTCCTCAAATCCTTGGCACAATGCCCGACTTTGCGAACGGACAGTCTGCAGGATTGGGCGTTATCAGTTCCGGGTTCTATGCGGGAGATTTCGGTAATCTCTCTCAAACTTTTGACGATGGCTATGCAGAAGTTCAGCTTTCGAATGACAATTTGCTCCCAACAATGCCTGAAGTCTTTTTTGAAGGCTGCATAATCAATGTTCTACGTTTCCACCAGACATGGTTCTCAAAAAAACAACCAGGTCCTATTACAATTCCAGCTGGATCATCCTGTGGTAATCCAGCGCCAGTCCAATGCGGTGACTGTGGCAATCAAAAACAGAACAACTGGCATATTATTCCTGCTTCATCCGGTGGCAATTATAACGGTTATACGCACAAAGCCTCGGATGATACCTTCATATTTCTTGATACGATTGATGCAAACGTAAGCTACTACTGCACAAATGTGCCATCTGCCTGTGACGGCACTCAGTTGGCAAACCATATTAAGCGGACTACCAATCATGAATTGTCTCACCAATTTGGGGTTAACCAAGCTGGTATTGCTCCTTGCCCGCCGAGTACGGATGGACAAAACTATGGTCATGATGAAAACTTTTCTTGGTGTGGCAATAGTCAAGTCGGAAATTTTGGCAGCTGCCGTCCAGCGTTTCCGCTGTGCGGAAATGAGGAGTGGTGCGTGATGAATCAATTTGTTGATCCGTCAAATATATGGCAATCGTTTTGTCAGCGGACAGATGGAATCGATAGACTTGACTGTAGCGATTTGATAGGAATCGATTGTCCAGGTGTATTTAGAAATTGTGCTGGTAATCCTCCGACCTTCTCAGTTCGTGGAGATAATGATCCAGAGTAAAGAGGTAGAAATGAAAATAGTCATCCCATCACTAATCTTGTTCCTTGGAATTGTGACTTCAGCGTTTGGCCAAATCAATCTTGAAATAAGAATTTCTCCCAAAAGCAAAATCATTCAATGTGAACCTGTAGGAATAAGGGTTACTTGGACGAACGTTGGCAGTCAACCCCTGGAGATCGGACCAAACTTAAAACCAACGCAGAATGCCGCTGTTAGCATTTGGGTAGATGGACAGGAGACACTTAGAATGCCGGCGCCTAATGAAACCACGGGCGATTTTTCGCTCTTAGCGAAGCGGACTATTCTTCCTGGTGAGAGCATTAAAGGAGGAGTAAGTTACCTAGATCTAAACTTGTCGGTCGGAAAGCATACACTGAAGGTTGTCGCAGATTTAGATAGCTTGCGAAATCCGAATTTGAAAGGAAAGGTTGAATCGAATTCTGCAAACCTGACTCTAGAGTTTCCCGAAGGAGAAGACCTGCATGCCTGGCAGAATGCTCAAAAATTTGTTTTAAAGGAAACGTCTTCAGTTGAAAGTGAAAAGGAACAGATTCTGCGCGTTTGTGGAAAGCTTTCTGACTATTCATTCGTGAAATCGTATCCAACCTCGACATATTTAGCTTATGCATTTTTAGACAAATATCCGATTTTCCGTTCTAACTTAAAACCACAGGCTTTTGTCGACCGGGCTCGGGTTCCTGGTTTTGTACGAGGTAGATTCAAAGAGAATCTCCTACCGGATGGGAGCGCGTCATCTGCGTATGTCTGGCAAACAGCAGAGGAGTGGTTACAGGAAGTTGTTGATATAGGTGAGATACTCTTGAAAAAACATGATAATGACCCATATCTCGGTGTAACGCTGCGGATGAATATTGGTCTATCGAACTACATTTTAGGAAGACGCGATTCGGCAAAGAGAATTCTGCAAGAAGCCTTGCGGAAGAATTCCGCTCCAACAGAATCAGAACGGGTGTCACAATTGCTTTTTTACATGGAGCAGAAACCGTAAGGCAGATCCTAGGATTATCTCTTGGAATGACGTCCACATCTTTTGCCTACTATTGAATCACTCGTTGCGCTTCTTCCCACTCCGTCATTTTAACGCTTGAGGTATTCCAGTAATCAGTCGGGTTAGAGCAGTCATAATGGATGTCGAGACTGCCAAAGATCTGGTTCGCATCCAATGTGTTGGTATCATCGCAAGAGGCACGATCTTCTGCGACGATGTAACCGTTCACTCCAATTCCTCCAGGCGTGCGGATCTGTTCATGCATGGCGATTGCGCCTCCATAGCTGGCAAGCGCAGCCGCGCCCGTGGGTGTTCCGTCGCAATCCGTTTCACTGCAATCCAGGTTATTGGTTGATCCGTGAAGATTGATGTCACGGCCTGCGATCAGACTGAATCTGTAAGTCGAAGCATCCGGCGCGGCCGGGGCAAAACGAACATTCCCGCCTGCATCAATTTGACCAAACACAATGAAGGTTACCCTCCAGGTCTGATTCAGATCGATGCTTGCATCATTATCCAAATTAATTTCGCCACCGGAATAGGCCAGCTTACTTATGTTGCCGCTAATATTGAAGTTCCCATGGATCCATATGACCGCATTATAGAGAGGTGAAAAAACCTTATTGCCATCGGCAATGTCCCCATTTGAGATGTAGTAACTGGTGTCGAAGTCTCCCCTTGTATCGAGATTGCCTGTAGTCTCTGGATCATCGACCCCAGGTAAAGGTACAGCTGTACCGCAAGCACCCGCGTTCGAGAAACAGAAATTGCTATGCGCATTCGACCCGCCTGTTGATACGGATTGCGTGTTGCCCGCTGGAACTTGCCAGAAGTCGTTCCTGTTCCAGTTGTTGGAATCTTCGACACCGTTTGCATCTGTGTATTGTGCGTTCGGAATTGTCTCTCCCTGCGCCGTGGAACAAGTACCAGTGCTGAAATTGTTATCTGGATTCATGCCGTAAAACGTGTTGTTTTGAGGGACCACCTGAGCACTACCTGTACAGGAACCCCACGTTGAAGTTGTCGTGTTGAAGCATTGATCGGGATATGTATCACAACCTGGAATGAAGGGACAAGCGAGAACCCTTCCGCAATCATCGAGCCTGATCGTATCGATATTCGCTAAAGAACTATCTCCAATCAGGCGCCATGCCCATTTTGTATTCGATGGGGTATCTCCATAATTTCGATAAGCTTTGTAAATCTGCGTTCGTCCCGTCATCTTCACTATCGCGAAGTATTTTGAATTTCCAGGATCAGTGGCACTTGGGCCGTTACATCGCAGCCACGTAGGAACTGTCGTATTGAGACTGTGGTCAAAAATAGTGTGATCCGGTACGTAAATCTCATCGTAAGGATTGATCACGGGAATATAGATTTCACCAGAAAGTCCCTTGTCCCCGACAATGGTTCCGGAGTTGTATACAAACCCCTCGGTGCCGGTAGCTTCTCCACAGATTTCTAACGTATTAGAAGGATCGCTTCCCCACGTTAGCGTTCCATTCGCATGGCTGCTTCCGCATTCACCGCATACGTCGAGCGAACCATGGAACTCGATGCTGCCGTCTGTACGGATCGCTTTTGCTCCGGTTGGTCCAAAACGCGCAACGAGGTGCCTTTCCGAGGTTCCTCTCGTTGCGAGCGTACTAACTTCAGCGCCGTTATTATCGAGATCAATATAGACAGGATAGAGAGTTCGGACTTCCAATCTCATTCTTTGATCGTTGTCGTTTTTATCAGGAGGGTCCGGTTCATAATTATCAAATAGCTTTGCGTACACGATCGTTCGCACGTTCCCGTCATAATTGCCATCGCCATCTTCATCAACTCCCAGACGAAATACTTCCCACTGAGTGCTCTGGTAGGTGTCCTGTGTCGATGTGGTTTCTTCATTGGCATCCGTGAGGCCGGCTTTCCCCAATCCAGTGTCCATAAATGGCTTAAAGCCCACGTAGTAGTCGGCTCCGGAAGGATTCAAAGCACCATCCAGAATCGTGTCCAGATCAACGGGCCGGAACGCGAGCACATATGTTCTTACTTCACGATTAGCCCACTCCACAACTCCTTCCGCGTCTGAGAGAGCTTTGAAGGAATCCTGTTCATTGATGGAAATCAAATGCTCCGTGTTACTCTGGATGATCAGTGAGAGGGAAATCAGAACGACCACAAGCATCACCATCAGTGTGATGATCAGGGCAGCGCCTTGTTGCTTCCTCTTTAGTATTTTTCGCGCAAAGTTTTTGAAGAAACGTACAATGTATGGCTTCATCTGTTGCTCCTCGCTAAAACTTTCTTTTCCGAACAAGGATTTCGGTTCTGTAATTAGATTCCTGGTATTGGCCCGCGCGATCGGCGCGATCAGTCGCAGTTATATCAACTCGGATTACATCGATGATCGAGAGGTTTAACCCTGACAGAGCCGTCAATGGTACCAGTGGCGTGCTGCTCCCTTTGATAAAATAACGCAGCTTGAATTGCGTTATATTGGTTGCAAATACCTGCCAGTCCGTATCATTTTCTGGATCCGTCTCGGGAGTGTTTGTTAGCCGGGTAGCTCTTTGGATCTGACACTGAGTAAGATCGCTTGTATCGTCACAGATCCCATCATTGTTCGTATCCGGCGTGAATCTGTAAAACACATGCATCGGCGCAAAAAGTTCAATTTCCGCAGCATTGAAATTTCGAGTAGGAGGAGGGACCATGATGACTGTGAGTCCAACGATGTTGTTGCACGTCGAACCGAACCAGTTCCGCCCACGCTCAATAATGAGGAGAGGGTCACCGGTTGCTGGGCAAATCCAGTCAACGTTTGCTACGGCGACAGTAGGATTGGTTATGTTTTCCGTAACCAGAGAGTTTCTGTTTTCAATGTCGCCTCGAAAACCGATGAAGTTAATCCCTGCTTCAAAAATCGCCGGTAACCAGGTTGATTCGGAGCCGTACGCGGTCCCCTCCGGAACTCCAAACGAGATCAGGCGCATTTCGCGCTCCATGGCTTCCATCGCCAGTCTTCCGTTTTCCTGCATGTTGGCGCGTCTTTCGGAATGCAGATAAAGCCATCGTCCGCGATCCAGAAAATAATAGACGGCCAGGACAACCATGGAAAATAGCGTGACACTAACGAGCATTTCTATGAGTGTGAAACCTCTTTGCTGGCAGCTCATGATTTTTTCCCTCTGCATCATTGCGTAATGAAAGTCGTGTAAAGCTGTTTTATGAGTTCGATCCCTTCTTCGGTTGAAGTCTTTAGTGAACCATCGTCATTGTAAACACCAAAACCAACCTCCACTATCACAGCCTTGGAATTGAGCATGGGCGTGTAGTCTGTGACCACCCATTTCACAGAAAAAGTTTCCGTTTTACTTTTGTCAGCTGAACCGGCTGTGTAAAATTCAGGAGTTGCCGGATGAGTTCCATCAGTTAAGTCGCTGCTCGTGATTGGGAGCGACCTGAGTACGTCCATCTTCATCTGAGCGAGGTGATCCATGGTGGTTGTTCTGCCCGCGTTGGTAATCTGTTTGTAGCTGGTTGGAAGCAGTGCCATTGCGCCAAGAATAGCGGCTGTTAGAACGACGATGGCTACCAGGATTTCAATAAGCGTAAAACCATTCTGGGTGCTCTGCTTCGTCTTCATAGTTCCTCCGGAATTACTCAACCTGACTGGAGACAGCGCCGTTAGTCCGAACGTCGATCCTGTAAGTGTCTTCAGTACCTCTGATTCTCACTGTCGTTCCGCCGGCCAGCGTTGCCGCGCCACGAGCGTTGTACGTTACCGAATTGATGCCACCAGATAGGATTGTCAAGCCTTCGGGCAAGGATGTGTCAATGTTCTTAACGATTTCTATGTCTTCATCAAACGCCCCGTTTTTATCGGAATCCATCATCATCACATAAGTGTTCGGTGGACTTCCGGAAGTATTTCTGAAAAGTACTTGATGCATCGTTTTTTTCTTGACTGCTGCGAGTCTTGCAAATCGAAGATTCATTTCAACCTGCCGTGCCGCCGATTGAACGCGGTACTTCTGGAAAGTGTTGTAAAAGGCAGGGAGAGATACAGCCGCGATGATGGCGATTAAGCCGATGATCAGAAGCGCCTCCAGAAGACTGAAGCCTCGCTCTAATAGAGTAGAATGGGCAAAGCGGAATCGCGTATAGTTCATAGTGCACCCTCCAAGTTCCTTACCTCTCTCCCTTCGGGAGCAGTACCTCAGGAAATGGCAGGCACCCTGATGAACCGGGGCCAATAAGTGAGCCTACTGTTCCAAGACGCATGGTACTAGAGCAAGCGGCGTGCCAAAAAAACGCGCTCTCGTAAGTTCAATAAAATCAAGAAGTTAGGTTTAGAGACCTCCTCGTGCTGGCTGAATAACGTGCAGAGCGTGTCCATAAATACCACAAAAATGTTGTATTTTCGTGAATTACGAATAGAAAACGCTACACTATCTGCCACGCTAAACGAGTGTGTTAGTATTTTTACGCGTGAGGATCCTATGACGAAGAAACTATGCTCACTTGTGCTGGCGATGACGTTTGTTTGCGTGCTGTCTGCAGAAAATGAAAAAGAATTCCAGATGATGGACGTATTCGGTTTGGAATACGCATCGGATCCCCAAATCTCACCGGACGGAAGTCAAATTGTTTATGAAAGAAATTTCATGGATGTGATGAAGGATCGAAAACTATCCGCTCTATGGATTCTTCGTAGTGATGGTTCCGGTCACCGGCCACTGACTTCGGGAAACTCGAGTGATTCTTCTCCAAGTTGGTCTCCTGATGGAAAGCGGCTTGTATATGCTTCCAGCGATGGCGCTTCCACGCAGATCTATTTACGCTGGATGGACACCGGACAAACTGCAAAACTTGCTCAGTTAACACAACCGTTCAGCGAGCTATCCTGGTCGCCCGATGGAAAGTGGATCGGTTTCTTCATGCTGGTCCAGGAAAAAAAGGAACAATTTGTGAAAATGCCGGCCAAGCCGGAGGGCGCACATTGGGCTGACGATGCAAAAGTCATTGACAAAATGATCTACCGGTCTGATGGCGCAGGCTATTTGAAACCGGGATACTGGCATCTATTTGTTCTTCCTTCTGAAGGCGGAACTCCCAGGCAGTTGTCCACGGGTTTATTCGATCATAACGGCAGAATCACATGGACACTTGACTCCAAATTCATTCTTTTTTCAGCGAATCGAAACGCAGACTGGGAATATGATCCGCAGAATTCTGAAATCTACGAGCTTTCCTTGCAAACTGGAAACATCAAAGCGCTCACATCCAGAAAAGGACCGGATCAATCTCCCGCTCTCTCACCGGATGGCAGTAAGATCGCTTACATAGGTTATGAAGATCGTTTTCAGTTTTATCAGGTGACCCGGCTCTTTGTCATGAACCGCGACGGCAGCGGTTCGCGGGTGCTTACATCGAAATTGGACCGCGATGTATTCAATCCTGTATGGAACCAGGACGGCAAAGCAATCTTATTCCAGTACGATGATCAAGGTGACACCAGAATCGCGGAAGTTACATTGAACTCCGAAATTCGTACACTCGCTCAAAATGTTGGGGGCACTTCACTGGACCGTCCTTATTCGGGCGGATCTTTTTCCGTTGCAAAGAACGGAGCCTTTGCATACACATATTCACAACCCCAGCGCCCTGCGGATGTCGCCGTGACAAAAGCAACTTTGACGAATCTGAATGAAGATTTGCTTCCGTACAAACAACTCGCATCCATCGAAGAGATATGGTACGAGTCTTCAAAGGATGGCAGGAAGATTCAAGGGTGGATCGCAAAACCACCCGGGTTCGATCCTTCCAAGAAATATCCATTGATTGTAGAAATTCATGGAGGTCCGGTTGCGAATTACGGACCGCGGTTTGCGGCAGATATTCAGTTGTATGCTGCTGCAGGTTATTTTGTGTTTTACGCCAATCCTCGCGGAAGCGACAGTTACGGTGAAGAGTTTGGGAACCTAATACACCATAACTATCCCGGTGACGATTTTTACGATTTGATGTCCGGCGTGGATGCGGTGCTTGCGAAAGGTTATGCGGATCCGCAAAACCTGTTTGTAACAGGAGGAAGCGGGGGTGGCGTCCTGACCGCGTGGCTTGTAGGGCGCACCGATCGTTTTCGCGCTGCCGCTTCGGCCAAACCGGTGATCAACTGGTATAGCTTTGTTCTCACTGCAGATATGACGAACTTCTTTTACAAGTACTGGTTTCCTGGACTTCCCTGGGACCATAGTGAACACTACATGAAACGGTCACCTCTTGCTCTCGTTGGAAACGTGAAAACACCAACCATGGTGATTACGGGAGAAGCGGACTATCGTACGCCGATTTCAGAGTCGGAGCAGTACTATCAAGCGTTGAAGCTCCGGAAAGTGGATACGCTTCTGGTTCGGATTCCCGGAGCTTCGCATGATATTGCTGCGCGTCCCAGCCAACTCATTGCAAAAGTTGCGCACATTCTGGCATGGTTCGAGAAGTACAGGCAAAAGTAAAACGGAGCACAGGCTTCCAGCCTGCATTACTGGCCGCGGGCATCCTGCCCCGGCAGTCCTAATTACAAAGTGGATCAGTGACCCGCTGCAGATCCTCCTGCAACATCCTTTGAATTCATATCGACCGTGATCATGAATCCGTTTGTGCCTTTGTATTCGAAAGCTTTCGGCCCGACGCGATAGGTTTCGATTTCATTTGGCATCAATACAAATCCATCATTTCTTGGTGCGCCAAAATATTTCAGGTTGTGCACCACAACCGGCTCATTTGTCATTCCAGGAAAGCGTTTCAGACGGATTTCCGCGGTCTTGCCGCCGTCCAGTGTCGCGACAGCCATATCCCTGTTGAATTCCCATTTGTCGATCACACCTTCTGCAGTTTCAAAAGAGTTCCACTGAACGGGGAAAAGTTTTTTGTAGATAAACAGAATCGCATCGCGTTGTTCTTTTGTCATCGATTTGTCAAACGTAAGGATTGTCCAGTCCATTTTGCCTTGCGAGAAATCCCCACCCAGATCATCCGTGAGCCAGAATTTCAATCCATCTAATTTGAGCGCGCCATAATGTCCTTTATTCACTTTGTAGGCAAGATTCGCCTTGCAAAAGTGCTTCTTCTCGCCATGGTGATCATGTGCGGCGGGTTGTGTATTGAAGTAACACTGGCAGAACATGGGACAGCTGCAAGCTTCAATGGCTGTGGCGTTGATGCTCCATTCAGGGGCCGTGGAGGGTTCTCCGGCGGCAGAAACATACAGCGACAGCACAACGATTCCCATAAAAACCGGCAACAAAATCTTTTTCATTTTCCTCTCCTTGAGACTCTCTCTCATTCGTTTACGCGTAATTAGTTGAAGGAAGGGCTCATTCGTAGGGGCGACCCTTGTGGTCGCCCTTGAAAGGGCAGGTACAAGACCCCTACTTTTGGGCATGCGGCAAGTTGTACAATAATTACTATCGAATCGACTATGGATCTTTCAGGGAAAGAGGTTACGCAGCTTCTCAACCTCTGGAGCACGGGAGATGCTCAAGCGCTCGAAAAGCTGATCCCGCTCGTTTACAGCGAGCTTCGGCGAATTGCCGGACGGCATTTGCGCAGTGAACGGCAGAATCACACGCTGCAGATCACTGCGCTTGTGCATGAAGCTTACCTTCGTCTTGCACAGCAGGATGTTCAGTGGCAGAGTCGCGGTCATTTCTATGCAATTGCCGCGCAGGCGATGAGACGGATCCTGATTGACTATGCCCGGAACCAGCACGCGCAGAAAAGAGGCGGTGTGCAAGAACGAGTTTTGTTTGATGACACAATGACTTTCAGCGAACAGGACCGGATTTTGCTGCTGGCTTTGGATGAAGCGGTGGCAAAACTTTCAAGAATGGATCCGCGGCAGGGAAGGATTGTTGAGATGCGCTTTTTTGGGGAGTTCACGATCGATGAAATCGCCGAGTTGATGGACATCTCCAAAGCCACCGTAAAACGAGAATGGACCGTAGCCAAAGCGTGGTTGCATCGTGAGATGACTCGATGAATCAGGAACAGTGGCAGCAGATCAAGGATCTATTCGATTCTGTTCAGCAGGATCCTGCCCTGCGGGATCATTTGCTGGATGAAGCATGCGCCAACGATCCTGCATTACGCTCTGAGATTCTCAGTCTGCTCTCGTCTCAATCTGATTCGGACAGCTTCTTTGACACGCTGGAAGGGATTCGCGAACGCGCGCTCGAAGATGCATTCGGCTTCCTGCGTCCCGGCGACACTCTGGTTCACTACCGGATCCTTCAAAAGATTGGCGAAGGAGGCATGGGACAGGTCTATAAAGCAGAGGACCTCAAGCTTAAACGGACGGTCGCTTTGAAAGTATTGTGCTCTGATTCGGCGCAACAAGAAGATACGAGACAGCGTCTCCTTCGCGAAGCGCGCACCGCTGCGACCTTGCATCATCCCAATGTGGTCACGGTTTTCTCAATCGAAGAAAGCAATGATTCAGATTTTATAGTGATGGAATACGTCGAAGGGGAAACGCTAAAAAAGAAATTGGAGAATGGGCCGCTTTCATTGAATCAGCTGAGCAATCTCGCTTTGCAAGTTTGTGAAGCACTGCAGGCGGCGCACTCCATAGGCCTGATTCATCGCGACATCAAACCCGAAAATATCTTGCTGAATTCCCAGGAAAAGGTGAAGGTCGTCGATTTCGGACTGGCCAAAAAGATAGTTGCGGGAGAAAAAGAGCTGACGGGACCGGGAATCATTGCCGGGACCGTGTGTTATATGTCGCCCGAGCAGGTGAATGGCCAGCCTCTCGATCAGCAATCCGACATTTTCTCTCTGGGTTCTGTCCTTTATCATGCGGCGACCTCCAAACTGCCTTTCGAAGGGGCAAATCTGCTGGCCACAATGCACGCGATCAATTCCGCAGATCCGGTGGCTCCCAGCATCTTGCGTCACGATCTTCCTCCGGAATTCGACCGAATTCTTTTTCACGCGCTCGCGAAATCGAAAGGAATCAGATATGCTTCGGTTCAAGAATTAGCCGACGATTTCCGAACGCTTTGTGAGGATAGGCTGCCGGCTTCCTACCGGTTCATTTTATTTCTCGAAATGATCGATCCTGTTCTGCGGGCTGCTGTTCTCGGACAGACAGAATGGCAGAAAGTGAGTGGGAATTTTCACCAGACAACAACGCAAAAGTTGCGCGATTTTCAAGGAGATCAGGTGGCATGGGACAACAGCGGGCTGCTTGCGCGTTTTGAGAATTCAGGCCGCGCTTTTTCCTGCGCCTCCTTATTGCTGAAAGCCGCCGCTGATCTGAAGTTACCGGCCCGCGCAGCGCTCCATACCGGCTCAGGAAACGGTGACGAACTCGCGTTAAAAACAAGCGCTCGAATTTGCAAATTGGGTGAACCCGGCGAGGTACTGTGTTCCAACGAGTTCCGAAAAGCATCTCACGACAGTGCAATCGCATTTCGTGATCGCGGAAGTCATGTTCTGGAACAGTCAAAACAGCCGGTGCGCATCTTTGCTGTGGCCGAAGCGAACACTCTTTCGAGGGAGCAGACGGCGGCTTTAGCCGGTAGATTCAAACCCATGAACCGCCGGATGTACATCCTTGCTACAGTATTAGTACTAGTGCTTGCGGGGTTGTTTTTGATGCGTTCCCCCGAGTCTCCTCCGCGCATATCTTCGGTGGCGGTGCTTCCGTTTACCAGCGCGAGTGTGAATCCCAACGTGCAGTACGTCAGCGATGCAATCACTGACAATCTGATTGCTCAACTGTCACAAATCCCCGGTTTAAAGGTGATGGCGCGCGGAACAGTGTTTTCTTATAAAGGAAGGGAAGTCGATCCAAGGACAGTGGGCCGCGACCTCAAGGTCGATGCGGTCGTAACAGGATCTATTTTTCAGCAGGGAGAAATGCTCATTATTTATGCGGATCTTGTCCGGGTAACTGATGGCACTGTGATCTGGGGCGAGGAATACATGAGAAAGCTCTCCGAGTTGCTCGTGTTGCAGCAGGAGATCTCGAAGCGGATCTCGCAGCAGCTGCGATTGAAGTTTGATAACAAAACTTACCATGAGGAATAAATCGTTGCAGCCAAGTAGCGCGGACGTCTCGTCTGCGGACCCGTGCAGGCGGGACGCCCGCACCACTTTGCTTACGGAAGGAGAATCATGAAGAAATACATTGCACTTTTATTTGTCATCGCGATTCCTATTTCATTTTTGCATGCGCAAAAAAGCGATCCAAAGACAGGTTGGAGCATGAATGCCACAGCCATCGAAGCATGCAGCTGCCCGCTATTTTGCCAGTGCTATTTCAATACAAAACCTGCCGGCCATGCGGAACATGGAAACATCAAACACTTTTGCCGTACTAACATGGCATACCGGATCAACCGCGGGCAATATGGTTCGGTTCAGCTCGATGGGATCAAGTTCTGGATTGCGGCGGACGTCGGAAGCGATTTCTCAACAGGTGAAATGGAGTGGTCCATTCTTACCTTCGATAAAAGGACGACGCCAAAACAGCGGGAGGGGATTCAACTCATCGTTTCCAGCTTGTTTCCCGTAAAGTGGAAGTCCTTTCGAACAGCAGAAGGAACGATCAACAGCTGGTCATACAGTAAGGATTTCGCCTATGCTTCACTCGATGGAGGAAAAACCGGTGAAATCAAATTGAAGCGCTTTCCGGGTATGACCTCGGATCCAGTCAAAGTAACCAACCTGAAATACTGGGCGGCGCCGCGCAACGAAGGTTTCCTGTTAATGCAAAATGAAGTCGAAGCATACCGCGTAGGGCCGAACGCTTTTGAATTCAAAGGAACAAGCGGTTTTGTGATTACGATCGACATGAAATCCAGGGACTTTGCCCGCGCCACCGGAAGTTAACTCTCCTCAGGCTATCCATTTCGTTATGGATCTCCAACGATGAGATAGCTCCGAACTTTTCTTTTCCTTCTATACAGCTGGTCAAGTGGACGGCACAAACTTTGCCGGGATTGGCGGCAACGGAGGAGAGAAATGAAATACGTGATGATTGTGTGCTTTCTGATTTTTGTGGATTGCCTTGCCGCCGCAGAAGAAGTACCGGAGCTCAGAAACCCATATGGATATGTTTTTGGGGGACTCACCCTCCCTTCTGAAGAGCTCTTTCTGACTTTAAATTCAGGAGTGGGTTTTGAGTACCTGTTTTACAAAGGTTTGGGAATTAATAGCGAAATTTCCTTCCTTGCGCCTCTGGAAGATTTAACTTTTGGCATAGGTCTGTTCAGTGTCAACGGGTCTTATCATTTCGGTGAAGGCGAATCGACCCCATTCCTCACAGCCGGTTACTCGTTGATTTTCCGGGAGGGATACGCAAATCTTTTCAATATCGGTGGTGGTTTCCAACGCCGTTTGAAATCCGGACATGCCCTGCGGCTGGAATTTCGCGATCATATTATGCAGAATTACCGTACCTTTCATTTTTTAAGTTTCCGTGTGGGCTGGACTTTTTAACTGACAGGAACTGGTTTATCCCGGAGACTTGATAATGTGTATAAATCGTACTAATATACACATCCGAAGCTACACAAATGAAAATGAGGAAGCAGTTCATTTTGGACCAGAACAAAATCCGGACGGTCAGAAGGATCTTGAATGCACGCACCGATACTGAGGCTGTAGATAATGCACTCAACGAGGTGATCGCGAACAGCAAGATCGACAAACTTCTCCGTACGGTTCGAGGGAAGGGCAAGATAAAGGATGTTTATGGGAGAGTCGCCGGTTAAGGTTCTACTCGATACCTCAATTTACATCCCTCACATTAACGATGGCGTCACGCATCCCAATCTTGCTATCAAATCGGGAAGGCCACTCGTGTACATGAGCGCTGTCGTAATGCAGGAACTGTATACGGGAGCGTTGGATCCGGTCACTTCCAAGCTGCTTGATCGACTTTATCGGACGTTCAAGACGATAGGACGCCTTGTTACGCCGTTATCCGGTGACTGGAGATATGCCGGGAAAGTGATTTCAAAAATGGGAGCAAAATATGGTTTCGAAAACTTGTTCCTCTCCCGTCTATTGAATGATGCCCTGATCGCTCTTACCGCTCGTCGTATCGGAGCGTTTGTCGTTACAGCAAACACGAAAGATTTCCTGAAACTTAAGGAATTTGTAAACTTTAAGCTCGATTGAACGTCCTAATATAGATTCGACTTGTTCCCCAAAATTGGCGGTTGACAGCATCTCAGGGCCGGATCGTTTCTTGTGGTGCCCAATTTGTCATCAGCGTGTTAAACTTTTGGATTCCTATCTCAAAAAACGGTGGAAGAATGAGAGTATTCAGAGTCATTGTTTTCCTTTTGATTGGCTGCTGCGTCGCGGCTGCTGAAAAACCGGCAACCTCTTATCAGGTACCGGTCGACTATTACAAACTGAAGAACGGACTGAAAGTGGTTCTTTCTGAAGATCACACGGCGCCCACGGTTACTGTGGCGGTCTATTACAACATCGGATTCCGGATTGAACCGAAGGACCGGACCGGTTTTGCGCATCTCTTCGAACACATGATGTTTCAAGGTTCGCAAAACCTGGGCAAGATGGAATTTATCGGTCTCGTTCAAAAGAATGGCGGAATCTTGAATGGTTCCACGCGATTCGATTTCACGAATTATTTCGAAGTGCTTCCTTCGCACAAGCTGGAAACGGCGCTCTGGGCAGAAGCGGACCGCATGAAAGGACTGGCCATCACCCAGGAGAATCTCACGAACCAGCAGGGCGTGGTAAAGAATGAAGTGAAGGTGAACGTACTGAACCAGCCTTACGGGGGTTTTCCCTGGTTATCCATGCCGCAGCATGCGAATCAGAACTGGTACAACGCGCACAATTTCTATGGCGACCTGGAAGATCTCGACGCGACAAACTTAAATGACGTGCAGTCTTTTTTCAAAACCTACTATGCGCCAAACAATGCTGCGCTTATCCTTGTGGGTGATTTTCAACCCGCTGAGGCAAAAAAGTGGATTGAAAAATATTTTACCGGGATTCCTTCCGCTCAAGTTCCGCCAATACCCGATTTAAAGGAGCCTCCGCAGAAAGAGCAGAAGAAAGTGGAACTTCAGGACAAGCTCATCAACAAGCCGGCAATCGCGTTTGCTTACCATATGCCGGAACGCAACACTCCGGAGTACTACGCGATGGGTTTGCTCGATCAGCTCCTGATCCAGGGAGGGGACAGCAAATTGCATCAATCGCTCGTTCAGACTAAAGGTTACGCGGGTGAAGTGAGCGGCGGCATCAACTATCTGGGGAATATGTTCAATTACAAGGGGCCGATGCTCTGGATGGGCGATCTGATTCATGATGAAACTGTAACACCGGATGCGATTATTGCAGAAGTCGATCAGGTGATTGAAAAGCTGAATCAAGGAATCACACAGCAAGAGCGAGATCTCGCACTGGTCAAACTTCGTTCCCAGCTCTACAGCACCATGGATCAATTTTTTGGTTTCGGCCGGGCGGATCTTCTCGCTTCGTTTGCCCTCTTCGATGATCAACCGGCCAGGATCAATACTCTGGAAAAGGAATTTGCGAAGGTGACACCCGAGCTCCTTCAAAAAACAGCGCAAAAGTATCTAACGGCGGCGAATCGCACGGTCCTGATTCTTCAACCTGCCAAGGCGGATTCAAAATGAAAAGGTTAATATTTTCGATTCTTTTTTTGTTTTTGATTTCAGTACTTCCGCTTTTTGCGGAGAAAGAAACGCCACCGGAAGGGGGTCGTCCGAAGGATTTTAATATTCCTGAGAAGAAGTCGAAATCGCTGGCCAACGGCCTTGAAGCAGTGCTGGTTTCTTATGGTCAGGCTCCCAAGGTTACTGTGACCGCTATTGTCAAAACGGGGAATTTGCATGAAGGTCCACAGGAAGTATGGCTTGCGGATCTCACAGCGGACATGATGCGGGAAGGCGCTGCCGGTATGAATTTTCAGGCCATCGCCAACAAAGTTGCGGCGATGGGAGGAGAACTAACGGTATCCGTATCACGAACCGAAGCGGTGGTAGGCACAACCGTTCTTTCCGAGTTTGCCGGGCAAGCTATCCAGCTGGTCGCCGATGTGCTGACACGCCCGACATTTCCGGAGTCGGAGCTCGCAAGATTGAAGAATGATCTAAAGCGGCAACTGAATGTTCAAAAGAGCGTGCCGCAGAATCAGGCGAGTGAGAAGTTTTCAGCGCTGCTCTATCCGGATCAACCTTACGGCAGAATGTTTCCTACCGAACAGATCCTGGATTCATTTGACATTGCAAAGGTAAAAGCTTTTTACGATTCGAATTTTGGAGCGCGCCGGACAAAGGTTTATGTTGTCGGAAAGTTTGCTCATGAACCTGCGGTAAATGCGATCGAAGAAGCTTTCGGAAAGTGGAGGGAAGGTCCTGCAGTGAACTATCCGGTAGCGAAACCATCTTTTGCAAAGCAAAACGGAACAATCGAACGTGAGGGCGCGCCTCAGACCACGATTTTACTCGGCTTACCGGTGATTGCTCCTTCTGATCCCGACTATATTGCTCTGCGGGTCGCGAATGCGCTTCTGGCCGGCTCCTTTGGTTCGCGGATTACGTCAAACATTCGCGAAAACAAAGGTTACACCTACTCGCCTTCGGGTGTTCTCCAGGCTGGTCTTGGTACGGCAGTATGGTATGAGCTCGCCGATGTTACATCGGAACACACGGCCGCTGCGCTCAAAGAGATTCACAAAGAGATTGAACGGCTGCAGAACGAACCACCGTCTGTACAAGAGTTGTTGGGGATTCAAAATTATGTTGCCGGAGTTTTTGTGCTCCAAAATTCTTCCCCTTCCGGCATCATCAATCAGTTGCACTTTCAGGATCTTCACGGTTTGCCGGCTGACTACCTCACAACTTATGTGAAAAAAGTTTATGCAGTCACGCCTGAGAAAGTGCAGCAACTGGTGAAAAGTCATATCAAAGCGGATCAAATGACGCTGGTGATGGTAGGCGACAAGAAATATTTGTAATGGTTTTTCTTGGCGGCTTAGCGTCTTTGCGTTAAACTGCAGCCATGCTTCATTTTTTCATAACATCGATCCTGCTACTGATGCTCGCTGGATCTCTCTTTGCGCAGGCGGATCCACATGCGGCATGCGCTGATGCTCCGGTGTACGTTCCGGCCGGACTTTTGGAACGCGACGTGCCTTTGCGGAGCGGCATCGGCAATTCCAGCGAGAAAGTCACCACATCATCCGAAAAAGCGCAAAAGTATTACGATCAGGGGTTGAACTACCTGGAGTCCTATGTGTGGATTGAAGCGTCGCGTTCGTTTCACGAAGCTATTCGTCTGGATCCCAATCTTGCTATGGCGTATGTAGGATTGAGCCGTGTTCATTCAGGGTTAAATGATCCGGATGGCGCAAAGCGCTTTTTGGAAAAAGCTAAAACGTTTGAGTCAACCATCTGTGATCGCGAGCGCCGGCGAATAGCCATTCGCGCAAAACAGCTGTTTGCTTTGGATGCTCTGGAAGATCCAGCGAAACACGCGGACTACAAGAAGGAAATCGATAGCGCTCTCGCCTTTGATTTCAACGATCCGCAGCTCTGGTTGCTTCGAGCGAATGCAGAAGAGCCGAATGCATCGGGAAGGGGGCAGCGTGGCACTTCCTCTTCTATTGCGTTCTACGAGATGGTATTGAAACTCATGCCGGATCATGCCTCCGCTCATCATTATCTTGTGCACTCTTACGAAACAATTAACCGGATTGACAAAGCTCTCGAACACGGTGAGAAGTACGCGCATCTCTCTCCTTCGATTCCACATGCTGTTCATATGTGGGCGCACGATTTGCGGCGGGTAGGCCGCATTGACGAAGCGATTGTTCAATTCAAAAAAGCAGATTCACTGGAGCGCGCTTACTATCAGGAAGAAAAAATCGATCCTTCCAAGGACTGGCATCACGGTCACAACCTCGATCTACTGGCTCAATGCTACCAGCACAAAGGACAAATGAAACTTGCGGAGCAAACGATGCGTGATTCATGGTCGCTTGAGGCGATCGATGGAACAAGAGCTTTCGCAATGAGAGAGCTGCCAAATTTTCTGATTCATCAAGGGCGTTATGACGAAGCCCTGAGTGAATCACGCAGGCTCACTGAAATGCCTTTTGCTCCCGCCCGTGCTGTAGGCCACGCTCTCATGGGACAAGCTCTGATCAGGCTCAAACGGTTGGACAAAGCGACTGAGGCGCTTCAGCATGCGGAAAAAGAACTAGAGTCGATTCCGAAAATTACTGCGGGAATCTTGCCGAACCGGTTCGCACTTCAACCCTGGGTCGATACGCTGCGTGGTGAGCTGCTGTTAACGAACGGCAAACAACGTGAAGGTCGCATTCTTCTGGAAAAGGTGCAGCGTACGATGCGCGCAATTCCGGGTGCTGATGCATGGTCACAAACTTTGTTTCAGCTGGAATCCATCGCGCATAACGCGCGTGAAACCGGCAACTGGGAACTCGCAGAGTTTACTGCACAACAAATGCTCGATCATGACTCCGCTTACGGGGGCAGTCATCTTGCCATGGCATTCGTTCGCCAACACCAGGGGCGCGATTCCGATGCTGCTGAAGCGCTCGAGCAAGCAAAGAGATTATGGAAGGATGCCGATCCTGATTTTCTGAAAAATATAGCGACTAAAGTCGCTACTACGAGCCCAGGTAAAACAAATTCGTCGTCCTACGCGGGCTGGTAGTATCGACTTCAATCGCTATTGCATTACTGTTGCTTCACGAGTTCCACGCGGCGATTTTGAGCCCGTCCTTGGTCGGTGTCATTTTTTGCAATCGGTTTCGTTTCCCCGAATCCGTCGGTAGTCAGCCGCGCCGCATCAATCTTGAAGTTGCTGACAAGGTAAGCTTTTACACTTTCCGCCCGCTTCTTGGAGAGCTCCAGATTGTAAGCAGGTTTCCAACATTGTCCGTGTGCCCTTCGATTTTCAATTTCAACGCGCCGTCCTCTTGCAGTAATCCGCCTACCTCTCTTAAGACCGGCTCGGATTCAGGTTTGATCGTTGCTTGATTGAAATCGAACTGTACTCCATACAGTGTCAGTTTCCCTGTTTCTGCAATTGCGGTGGCCATCGCCTTCGAATCGAGACTTCCTCCAACCTTGAATGTGACGGATGTGATCTCAACTCCATCACTGTCTGTGCTGTTCATTCGAAAATCGTAGGATCCATTTTCCGGCGGAGCCACAAAACGCAATACTCCTGAACTTTTCTTCTCCAGATATTGCCACTGGATATCATGTTGGTCGTTCACCTCTTCCTTTCCGTGCGGCACATTGGAGGGAATCATTCCAATCCAGGCCCTGGGTGAAAGGGCTTCGGGCGCCGTAAATTCAACGTCAATTTCCTCGCCGGGAGCAAAAGCATCTTTTTTGAGCTTTAGCGTCCCTTCGAGTTTCACACTCCCAACCTGAAACGTTGCGGAACCAATTTCCGTCCCGCCGGAGTCGGCGTCATGCAAGCGAAAATCATAGCTGCCCGCTTTTTCGGGCGCGTGGAACTTCAGCGAAGCCGATTTTTTCCCCTCTACGTACTGATAGTCCACGTCATGTTGATCATTGACGTCCGATTTTCCGTGAGGAACGTTTGAGGGAATCACGCCGAGCCATGCGCTCTTGGGCAACTCCAGATCGGTAGTGAAGGTAACCGTGATTTCCTCACCCGGAGTAAAGGTGCCCTTATTCAGTTTAATTGAAGCTTTGTAATCAACCGCCTGCACTTGAAAAGTCGCGGAGGCAAGCTCGGCTCCGTCATAATTCATTCTAATATCGTAGGAGCCCGGTTGTAGCGGAGCAGCCAGCTCTACGGATCCACTTGCTTGAGGGATGTACGCATAGTTCACATCGTGCGTGTCATTTTCAGATTCTTTTCCGTGGGCAACATTCGAGGGAATGATGCCGAGCCAGGCAGAATTCAATGGAGGTCGGCCTGTTGAGTAGCTAATGACAATTGTCTCGCCCGGGAGGAAACTCGTTTTATTCAAAGATACTTTGCTTTCACACCAGGCGAGCAACGGAATGAAGAGAAATAAAATTCCCCAAAAACGTAATTTCATTTAGAAACCTCCTGGTTTTTCCTATTATACCGATCAAGGAGCGAAAAAATATTCCAGCATTTCCGCGGCCATTCGGCGCCACTGACTGAAACTGTGGCCTTCGTGTGTATAAACAACTTTCGTTTTCAAACGCACGCTGTTGAAATATTTCTCCATAGTGAGGGTATCGCTATGGATATATCCTTCGTAGGTGCCGGCGCTTAACCAGAGTTTCAGTTTCGGATCGGGCCGCTTTTGCCCGCTGAAATAGGGCTCATAGAAATGTGGTGGACCGGTTAAGGAGGGGGAGAGCATTGCAAGGTTTCGAAATAGATCCGGTCGCTGCAATCCCACATATAAAGTGATCGATGCGCCCGCGGAGCTTCCGGCGTGAACTCGATCGTCAGGAGAGGCCCGTGTGGAATAGTGACTGTCGATGTAATGAACAACTTTCTCCAGATAGGCCAGATATTGAGGGTTGAAGTAATACCAGGTTCTTCGATCTTCGGCCGAATCGATCATTACCGCTATGGCCGGTTCGATTCGATGGTCTGCGATGAGGCCATCCAGAGTCGCCGGTATTCGGATGAATTTGATCGCCGCGCTTCCATCGGCCGTATAGAGAACCCGGTATTTTTTCGAACCATCATAACCGGGAGGAAGATAAATCGTGACTTTTGGTCGTGCCCATTCTTCTTCGATCACAATGAGTTTTCCTTGCGAAATGTTTTTCCCGTTTTCGAATTCTGTCGAAGCAGAATCGGGCATCACGAGTTGGGACGCTATTGCAACAGGTTCGTTCTGCGAAGCGGGCGCGATTCCGCTTTCAATGACTCGAGGATTCAGTGGATCCGTAATGTACTTTCCGTCCACAAGGAATTTGTAATCCAACCGCGCATCCTTTTCGAACCTAAGTCTCTTGTAAAACAGAGGAGTGGCTTGTTCAGCGCTTGACATCGCTTCCCCTTTCTCATCCCAGTAAACGTTATAAAAATTGCGAGTACGAAAATCACCGACCAGTCGCACCTCTTTTTCGTTCCCGTTTCCGAAGTAGATAAACAGGACATTTCCATCTTGTTCAATCAATGGAAACCCACCGCGTGACTGTTGCCATTTTACGAAGGATTGAACCAATTCTGCGCGTTCAGTGGCAGCGACACGTTCATATTGGGAAAGAAAGTCGTCGAAACTCTGGAACTTCTCACCAAAGCAGAGGGAATAGATAAGAAGGAGGAGTACGATCAACTTTCGCATTTTTCCCATTCAGATTCTATACTTCTCGTGCCTCAAATCTACCAGCGTGTACCTCGGTCAGGCGATTTCGTACCAATTTTATCGCGTGCCACTGCCAATGATGCAAGAATTCAATCAATGATTCTGATTCTGGTAGCGTCTCTGGTATTCTCCGTTCCTGAGGATCCGGCACAACTGGAGATGCGCTTTCTGGGAAATGAAGCTTTCGAAATAACGGATGGAACCACGACAATCCTGTCTGACTTCCCCTACGAATCCGGGGCCTTTGGGTACATGACCTATGATCCAAAACTACTGAATGCACGCAAGAACGCCTACTGTCTGATTACACATCAACACCAAGATCACTTCGATGCCTCATTGCACTCCCGAATCGGATGCAAAGTTCTTGGCCCTCCGGATGTCATGCAACAAGTTGCAAAGCAATCCCGGGTTAACTGGGAGAAACATCTTGCGCGAGTTGATGATGTGAATATTAGAGCCATTCCCTCTACCCACGGTAAGGTGGATCATTATTCCTACAGAGTCGAATGGAAAAACAAAAGTTTTTACTTTGTCGGCGATACAGATGATCCCGCAACTTTACTGTCGCAACCGAAACTCGATGTGCTGTTTATCACTCCGTGGTTGTTGGAGAAGATCCCGGAGGAGAAGTTGAAGACTCTTGCAAACACAGTTGTGATTTATCATCACGCCGCAAAAGAAGAGATTAACTGCTCCAACTGTATTTTGCCAAAACAGGGGCAAACAATCCGGTTTTGAATCATCATCTCCGTGCGGATCGCCGCAAAGAGTGTAAGTAGTTCATAGCGTGGGCAACAGAATTTTCAAACGGGGCAGACTCCCGTTTGATTTTTGAAACGAGCAATCCACCCTGCATAACCGTAAAACAGAAATCTGCAAGAGATTCTGGATCCGCATCGGTAGGGAGTTCGCGTTTACCTTTCATGAGCGAGAAAAAATCTGTAAGGGATCGCTTTGTAAATTCGAAAATCAAACGGCAATCCTGACGTAACAACTCCTGCTCTCCAGACAGATCGGTTCCGATCGTTGCTACTGGACAGTTTCGTGAGAGTCGCATCGATTTCTGCGAATCAATGAAGAAGGAAAACCATTTCTCAAGATCTTCCCAGGATTCGATTCGCTTGATTACTGGAATGTCTTCCGACTTCAACTTCTCGTAGAAGCTGACCAACACTGCATGAATGAGCCCTTCTTTGTTCTTGAAGTAATGATAGAACTGACTCTTCCCGGTTGCAGATGCTTCCAGAACTTGATCCACGGTTGTCGCGTGGATTCCACGCTGGTGAAACAGTTGAAGAGCTGCACCCACCATGCGTTGTTTCGTATTGAGCGACGCCTTCATGATGGCATTGTACCATAAAGTACAATGCATATTGACAAATTATCAGTTGTTGTTGTACTATCTGGTACAGTTGAAGGAGGAAATAAAATGACAGACAGCATTCAAAGCATGATTCATGAACTGGAACAAGAAGCGATTTCAACCCGGCGGCTTTTATCACTCGTACCGGAGGAGAGGTTGAAGTGGGCTCCGCATCCGAAGTCCATGTCCCTGGGTCAACTCGCATTACACGTAGCGTCTCTTCCCGGATCCATATCCAATTTGCTTATGATGGATGGTTTTGACGCATTGAAAGCGCAGTTTGACCCGCCTCATCCTGAATCAAAGGAGCAAATTCTTTCTGTTCTCGAAGCAGGACTGGTAGGCGCGAAACAGGTCCTGGGAGATTGGGATCATCAGAAGGCAACTTCCCCCTGGCGTCTCACGAAGGGTGAGGAAGAAGTTTTTACGATACCTCGTAGCGGTGTTGCCAGAAGTATTTTGTTGAATCACTGGTACCATCATCGCGGACAACTCACTGTCTATCTGCGATTGCTGGATGTTCCTTTACCCGTGACTTACGGAAGAAGCGCAGACGAAGATCCATTTGCTTGATGTGCCATCATTTACTCATTTCTCAAAGCGGCCAGTGGATCCACTTTCATTGCTTTGCGTCCCGGCAAAAAGCAGGCGAGTGTGACCGTACTTAACAGAACACAGATCACAACCGCAAAAGTAACCGGATCTTTTGAAGTAACTCCAAACAGCAAAGACTGCAGTACCCGCGTGAGGGCGATTGCGCATCCAGTGCCGAGTACAATTCCGAGCACCGCCAGGGAAAGTCCTCTTTTCATGATCAACATCAAAATGGATGCCGGCTCCGCGCCAAGAGCCAAACGCACACCGATTTCCGG